>JAEWPN010000237.1 GCA_023399455.1 Bacillota bacterium | reverse complement strand
TCCAACGCAGTCGGCAAGGGTCTGAATCCGGCTGTCGGTATAGTAATGCGCTAATATCGCTATGTCCTTTTCCTTTTTTAGCTGTTCTATCCTCTTTATAATTGTGTCCATCTCTTGTTCCTCTCTGAATTATGCTGGTGCTTATTTTATCACATGTAATGTCATATGACAAGACACCTATATTTAACATTTATTTCTCGGGGAGGGGAATAGATTGCCACTACTTAATTGCAGACGCAAGCGGAAGATCTGTGATTGTTGAATATTATGACGGTGCGATGCAAACTGTTGAAACGAAAGAAGATTTCCAGATCGCATCTAATTTTATTGCTTACAACGACCTTAAGATTGGGGAAGGAGCTACAGAGTTTGAGCGTTATGATGCTGTAATGGCAGCGATCGAAGGCAACGGAAATCGACTGAGCAACACGCAGGCGCTTTCGCTATTGGCCGAAGTGGGCGGCCGAGCCGGAGATACTGACAGATTGCAGTGGTCCGCCCTTTACAACTTAACCACGGGAGAGACAAAATTATTTGCCCATAGAAACACTGAAAACATTATCAGCTCAAGATTGATTTTATCTAAATAAACCTATAGCCCGGCAATTTGTTCCTTTCCGCATTTTGGCCTTTACCTATTTACCTATATTCGATATAATCCAGAAATCTCTTAACCGCCATCGATGCGCTTTTTTTATCTTTAAGCGCCACTCCTATTTTACGATAAGCGGGTACTTCCATTTCCTTTGCCACAATGCGGTAAGGTATGCGGCGCAAGATAAGCTCAGGTAAGATGCTGATGCCCAGACCGCTTTCCACCATGGACATAATGGCATAGTCGTCCCATGTGGTAAAATGAATCTCGGGAGATATCCCGCACCGTTTGAATATCTCTGCGGCTTCTGAATTCTCATCTTTTCCAAGAAGCAGAAATGGAGAATCCGCAAGCGCCTTGACGGGAAAATATTCGCAATCCGCCATGGAATGCTCCTCAGGCAAAACTACGAGAAGTTTATCCTGCTCCAAAAAAATCGTTTCCAGCTCGGGAATTGTGGGAAGCCTCAGAAATCCACAATCCACGCGCCCTTCTAATATCCAGCTCTCTATCTCGGTATAATCTCCTAAAAGGAGTTCATATTCGATGTTAGGATAATCCTTTTGAAATTCTTTAATGACGTTGGGAAGCCAGTGAGTTGCCACACTTGAAAATGTGCCTATTCGAATGAGTCCCGACTGAAGTCCATTCAGCTCATCCACCTGGGTTTGCAGCTTTTGATATTCTCTGCATACATTTTTTGCATATGGCAGAAGCTTCATGCCGTCGGAAGTCAGCCGCACGCCGGAGCGCCCACGCTCCAAAAGTGATATTCCCCATTCTTTTTCCAAATCATTAATCATTCGGCTGATGCCCGACTGTGAATAGTTCAGCAGTTTCGCGGCCTTTGTAAAGCTCCCATATTCCACAGTGGAGATAAACGCCATATATTTTTGAATATTCATGTCCATTCTCATTCACTCTTTCTGCTGCAGTTCACGTAATTGTCCTTATTACCCTCTAATCGCTCAGTTTTATATATTTGTTACACATATTACTCTTCTATCTGTTTTTGTAATGCTATGTATGATAAACATGCGCTTTTGTAATTTATAAGTTTATGATACATTATGCTCATAGCGTTTTCAAGAGAAAGGAATAAAATATAAAAATCTGGAGACTTACTCGAAAGGAAGAACCCCATGGGATTATATCAAAATAGAATTGTTGTAAAAGTCGGCACCTCCACACTCACAAACGACATCGGTCAAAACGATCTACGCTCTTTCGACCGCCTCGCATGGGCTTTATCTGACGTCCAGAATATGGGATATGAGATTATACTCGTATCCTCCGGCGCCATCGCCGTAGGTGCCAATAAGCTGAAAATGAAAACACGCCCCACCAGCATGCGGCTTAAGCAGGCAGCCGCTGCAGTGGGGCAATGTAGCATTATGTTCCTATATGATAAATTTTTCAATGACTATGATAAAACTATCGCCCAAATCCTCCTCAATGCGGAGGATATGGAAATTGAGGAAAAGAAAGAGAATCTCACCAACACCTTCGATTCCCTGCTGGAAATGGGCATTATCCCCATTGTAAACGAAAACGACTCCGTCAGCTATACGGAAATCGAGTCGGAAGACCGGCTGTTCGGCGACAATGATATGCTCTCCGCCGTTGTCGCTGTACTGTGCAAGGCCCGGAAGCTTGTGATCTTGTCCGATATCGACGGTTTCTATGACAGTGACCCTCGCCTCTATCCTAACGCAAAGCTCATAGATCACATCGATAAAATCGACGAAGAGGTGCAGTCCTTAGCCGGAGGCGCAGGCTCCCGCCGTGGCACGGGCGGTATGAAGACGAAGCTCCAGGCCGCGAAATTAGCCACCGCTCAAGGTATCGACACGATTATTACAAACGGGAAAAATCCTGCCGCTCTATATGATATTGTCAAAGGTGTAAGCGTAGGAACGCTTTTTTCCGGAAGGGCCTTATAGCTATAATTATAAAGCAGTGTCGTTTATTCATATCTCAGGGCTTCGATAGGATCCATCTTAGCTGCTTTGTTCGCCGGATAATATCCGAAAAACACTCCAATACCTATAGAGAATAATAGCGATATGATGATGCTGCTTGCCGATATGGCTGCCTCCGAATCCATGAGCTGAGCTCCCAGGATTCCTCCCGCTATTCCCAGCGCAATGCCGATAATGCCGCCTATCATACAAATGATGATTGCCTCTACGATAAATTGCAGCCGGATAGAACCGTTGGTTGCACCCAGCGCCTTTCTCGTACCGATTTCTCTCGTGCGCTCGGTAATGGATACGAGCATGATGTTCATAACACCTATTCCGCCTACCACCAGAGCGATTCCGGCAATAACAGATATAGCAGTCGTTACCGTACCCATGATGTCGGACATGGCGCTTACCAGAGATGCCATACTCGTTGCCGACACTTCGAAATCACGGTTATTTCTATAATAGGTATTGAAGTAGCTTTCCGTCGTGCCTGCAAACTTATCCGAGTCCACTTCTGCCTGCGTTACTACCGTAAAGCTGGTATAACCTGCTTTATGATTTTTATCGAGAGCAGTCTTTAACGGAATGTATACGCTGGTGCTGATATCTTTTTCCGATGAGGTAGAAAAGGTGAAGGCAGACTCCTCATATTCGTATACTCCAACTACCGTATAGTTTTCATACGATTCATTTACATTCGTCTGAATAGTGCTTCCTATCGCCTTCTCCATGTCCCCCTGGAACATGTTATTCACTGCTTTCTCCGAGATGATCGCAACCTTTTCACCGCCATCCGTCTCTCTGTCGGAGAAAAAGCGTCCTGACAGAAGCGTTAAGTCATTAGCAACGAAATATCCCTGACTTGCCCCCATTACCGACACATTGGCATATAAATTTCCATCCTCAATCTGTCCGCTGCCGATAGTTTCCGATGCTGACAAGGCATATATCTCATTAGGATATGTTTCGCAATAGCCCTCTAACATATCTGCAGTGAAATAATCTTCCTCCTCGGGCGCTTTCTGTTGATTACGACCGCTGCCGAAGGTCATTCCTGTTTCCGTTTCCTCCTCTTCATTTTCTCTCTGCTGCAGGCCCACCGTTATATTGTTAGCTCCCATAGCGGACATGGAACCGGTGATGGAGGAAGTCAGAGAGTTACCAACGGTCATGATAGCGATAACGGAAGCGATACCAATGATGATTCCCAGCATGGTAAGGAGCGCCCGCATCTTATTCGCTTTTAAGCTGGACAACGCCAGCCGCACATTTTCTATGATAAGCATGCTCTTCCACTCCCTTTCCTTTCTCCGATAATCGAGCCGTCCTTAAGTGTGATAATTTTCTCGGTTTCCTCCGCCAGCTCCGGGGAATGCGTAATCAGCACAATGGTCTTGCCCTGTTCTTCGTGGAGTTGGTGAAACAAATCCATTACCATACGTCCCGTCTGGGAATCCAGCGCACCTGTGGGCTCATCCGCCAGAATGATGGCCGGATCGTTGCACATAGCCCTGGCGATGGCAACGCGCTGCTTTTGTCCGCCGGAAAGCTCCTCAGGCAAATGGTGCATTCTATCGCCCATCCCCACCATGTCCAGCAATTCCTTCGCCCTTTCCACTCTCGCCTTTCTTCCCATACCTGCATAAAGCATGGGCATTTCCACATTTTTAATGGCGTTGGTCCTTGCGATTAGATTGTAGGTCTGGAACACGAAGCCTATTTTGCGGTTTCTTATCTTGGATAAACTCTCGTCCCTGGCGGCTATGACGTTAACGTCATCCAGTACATAGGAGCCCTCCGTCGGTCGATCGAGAATACCGATAATATTCATCAGTGTAGATTTCCCTGAACCGGAAGCTCCTACAATGGAGACAAACTCTCCCTCCCGCACTGTCATCGAGATTCCGTTCAAAATCTGCAGTTCGTTAGGCTGTCCGACATAAAACCGCTTAATGATATCGTTAAGTTCTATGATTGGTCTTTTTTCCATCCGTTAAAAACCTCCCATAGGTCCCCGCATGGACATGATGCTTTCCAAATCGGTGCTGCTCTGGGCCGCTTTTACAACGACCTGCATTCCTTCGGTCAGCTCGCCGCTTTCCACTTCCACATAATAATCGCTTTCAATTCCAGTATTTATATAAACGATTTCTGTATTCGATGTATTCTTTTCACCCGTTTCATCCTGTACATTCGTATCTGTGGCCGCTTCCGCAGGTTTTGCTTCGTCGTTAATCACTTCCACATATTTATTGCCTTCATCGTCGGTCTGTACCGCATCATAAGGAACTGTCATGATATTATCCTTGCTTTCCAGAATGATGCTGAGCTTTGCCGTCATATCCAGCCGAAGATCGTCGTTAGGAGTATCCAACGAAACCTTGATGGTATAGGTAACATCCGTTCCCGTAGTTTCCGTAGCTCTGGGCGCGATATCGATGACAGTTCCTTCCAGCTGCGCATCGCCCGTACCGTTTGTTTTGATAACGACCTTCTGTCCCAGTTCGATGTTACTGATGTCGTATTCGTCAATTTCCGCAGACACCTCATATGCGCTGGTATCCTCTATCGTCAGTATGGATTCCCCCTTATAGATGTCTCCTGCTTCCACATTGACCGCCGTCACAACTCCTGAAAAAGGAGCTTTTACGACGCAATCTTCGAGCTGCGTTTCGTATTGCTTCACCTGCTGCTTGTCGGTTAAGGACGCCGTAGATGCAGACAGCTTGTCGGTCCTTAGCCCGTCCTCCTTGGCAGCAACCGTACTCGAGTTGTTTCTTGCCAAGTCCTCTTGGTTCCTTACCTGAGTATTATAAGCATCCAACTTACTGTCTACCGTACTCTGAGCCGTGTCTACCGCTTTTTCATAAGTGGACTCACTGCTTTGGGCTGTGGAATATTTCGTCTGCCAGCTTGCTAAATCCGAACTGCTTGCACTATAGGTCTCACTTGCCGAGCTGTATTGCTGTTGTAATGAGATCAATCCAACGATTGCCTGCGTTATCGCATCCGTAGCCGCCGTATCTCCATCCGTCACGAAATCGGAACCGCTTAGACTTACGAGATTGCTGTTCTCAATGGACAACGCGCTGAAATCATATGCCCCGTATGTACTTCTCAGTCCTTCTACCGTAGAACCGAATTGCGAAGCGGCAGATTCCATGCTGCCTTTTGCAGCTTCCGCATTCGACTGCCTAAGTTCCATCTCACCCTTTTTCTCTACTGTGGTCTGCTTTGCATTGTCATAATCATCCTCCGCCTCTTCCAGATCCGTCAGAGCCTCCAGATAATCGTTCCAGGCATCCGCAACATCCTGATTTGCGCGCTCCGCATCGATATCCCTCGCAGCCTGCGCTTCCGAAAGACTTCGCTGGGAGGAGGAAACTGAAATGCCGGACTTGCTGCTGCTTGCGTTCAAAGAAGTCTTCGCATCCGCCAGACTGTCTTCAATATCCGAGGAATCGAACTCGAGCAAAACGTCACCCTCCTGAACCGTGTCTCCAACCTCTATGTTCACATCTTTTACTTCCACTCCTGTCAGGTTTACGATAATGCTCTTGCTTTCGTTACTTACTACTTTTCCGGTTGCAGAAATCGAACTCACGAGAGAACGTTTTTCCACTAACGCCGTTTCTTGTTTATTCATGGCTGCCTGCACAGCTTCCATCTGCTTATTAAGCTGCGCCCTGACTGCCAATACACCTATTACTATCACGATAAGAATGCAGAGCAGTATCAACAATTTCTTGTGCTTTTTCATAAACTCTTTTACCTTTACCATCTTTAGAACTCTACTCCTTCCAAACTCCTCTGATTTTTCAAATGCCTTTTGACACTATACACGAAATGAATAAACCGAAAATAAACTATATTGACATATAATAGAAATTTTACTTTGTTTATATAGAGTTTATTTTTTATGGTAGAATAGATAACACAAGGGATGAACCAAGAAATATTCACTGTGCAAAAAAGAGGAGGATTTTTCATGTTCCACATTATGGTCGTAGAAGATGATAAGCATACGTCAAAGCTGATGTGCGCCGTATTGACACACGCCGGTTACGAGGTGTTCTGTGCTGATAACGGTCTGTCCGCTCTAGAGTTGATGGACAAGCAGCATATAGACTTAATCGTCTTGGATATAATGATGCCGCAAATGGATGGATATGAATTCACCAGGCAGCTTCGGGAGGCAGGGGACATGGTTCCCATTCTCATGCTGACCGCCAAGCAGCTTCCTGATGATAAGGTCAAAGGCTTTATCGTAGGCACGGACGATTATATGGTCAAGCCCGCCAACGAGGAGGAAATGCTCCTTCGTATCAAAGCTCTGCTTCGCCGGGCCAAAATCGTAAGCGAGCATAAACTGACCATAGGCAGGATTTCTCTGGATTACGATTCCTTTACCGTTACGAGAGAAGGAGAATCACAGACGCTCCCCCAAAAAGAATTCTATCTGCTTTATAAGCTGTTATCTTATCCTGACAAGATTTTCACGCGTATTCAGTTGATGGATGAAATATGGGGAATGGATTCGGAGACGACAGATGCGACGGTAAATGTGCACATTAACCGTCTGAGGAAAAAATTTGAGCACTATCCTGAATTTGACATTGTTTCTATAAGAGGGATTGGCTATAAGGTGGTGAAAAAATGTGAGTAAAGTTGCAGAAAAAATCTATAGAATAAAAAAAGCGCCTCTCGCCCTGCGCTTTACCGTAATGGTATTTGTCATCATGGTCTTTTCTATGGTAATCGTCTTTTTTATTGCGATGTTTCTCATTCGCCTGGGACTTTACCACTTTCGCTCCGCTATGATGCCTTTTCTTATGCTGGCTCTGCCTTCCATCTTTGTCGGAATCATTTTATCCGTTATTTTCAGCCGCATATTTCTTTCTCCTTTCCGCAAAATGATTGTAGCTACCGATAAGCTCGCGTCAGGAGATTTTTCGGTGCGGCTTGATTTAGGCGAAGATAGTCCGGAGCTGATGAAGCTGAGTGAAAGCTTTAACCATATGGCGGCGGAGCTCGGCAATATCGAAATGCTCCGGGCCGATTTCGTGAACAATTTTTCTCATGAGTTCAAAACGCCTATCGTTTCCATGAGAGGCTTTGCAAAGATGCTGAAATACGAGAACCTGTCACAGGAAGAACGCAACGAATATCTGGATATCATTATCTCGGAGTCCGACCGGCTTTCGGATCTCGCTACCAATGTGCTCAATTTGTCCAAAATCGAAAATCAGACCATTCTATCGGATCAAACTACCTATAACGTGAGCGAGCAGATACGCAGGGTGGTTGTTCTTCTGGAAAATAAATGGAACGCCAGGCACATGGAAATTTATTTGGAGTGTGAGGAAATAAACATTTATGCCTGTGCGGAGCTTCTCTGGCAGGTATGGCTGAATTTACTGGACAACTCCATTAAATTTTCGCCGGAATATTCCGTCATAGAAATATCGGTGAAGCAGGATGCTGCAGAGACCGTATTTCGCTTCGCGGATCAGGGCTGCGGAATCGAGGAAAAATCCCTTGCCCGTATCTTCGACAAATTCTATCAGAGCGATATGTCCCATACCACGCAGGGAAACGGCCTGGGGCTTACACTGGTAAAGAAAATCCTAAGCCTTCACCGGGGTTCTGTCTCAGTGACCGCTACCGGCAGCAGCGGTACCACCTTCGAGATACGGCTTCCTAGATGAGAAAGACTTTCTCCAAAGCCTCTGCTTTTCCCGGAACAAAAAATAAATCCTTTCCGTTATTGCATTCATAGATAAAATCGTGCAGGGACTTGCTCTTATAAGAAGAAAAGTCCCCTATTATTGCAAGCTTAACTCCATAATTGACATATTTCTGCACGATTTCCCCCGCAAGGCGGGTACTTAAGTCGAAGAATTCCTCCGTTATGTTCGCCTTATCCAGCAAAAAGATGTCACAATCAACCTCGTACCTGACTGTGGACATTAAATCGAGCGCCGACTGGGTATCAGTAATGACGGGTTCCCCTGAGTGAATATAAACAGCAGTTTTCCCATCTTCACTTATCTTTTCCAGCCCTATTTCTCCTACTTGTATAAATTCTGTCTGCATTATGCCGACCTCCGTTTCTTTGCAATGTATTTCTTTTCCTATCTTTCTTCTATCTTTTCATTATTCTAATTCTTATCTTCCATTAAAAGCGGCACAATTGACATCATTTCTTTCATGAAATCTATACTTCCCCATAAAAATATCTTAAATAACTTTGTTTCCTCATCGTATTTTATATGGATAGTCGCATTTGCGTATACCTCTCCTTTGCTGTTCATCACCGCGAGCAGGGTATTGGATATCCGTTCGAAATTTTCCTTTGATGTTTCCTTTATGTCTATTACGGTGGAAACGCTTATGCTTTCATTTGCGGCCGGCACGGCTCCCTGTGTGGCCGAAAATGTGGTATTTTGTGTGGTCGAGAACACGAGATTCTGCTTCATTGCATTCATTGAGATATGTCCATGCTCATCGGGCGAGCGGGACGGCACCTCACCGCCCATAAAGAGTTCAAGATCTTCCCTGGCAATGCGCCACTGTTTCCCCGCTTTTATCGCCTTTAATCTGCCGTCTGCAATAAATCCGCGTATTGTTTTGTGATGAAGCTCTAACAGCTGCGCTACTTCATATATGGTATAAAATTTCCCGTCCATGGCTTTACCTCACAGTCTAACGTTGGTGTCATTATATCATTCACAGTAAGAATAAGTCAATTAATTTTACACTTTATTGTATTTTATTTCTAATTATTGTACTTTATCATCTATTTTCTCCCTTTTATTATACTCTATTGCTATTTCATTATTATTTCCTATCATAATTCCTTATAGTATGGATTTGAAAAGCTGATCACCATTATTCTAAGCCTATCTTTATTTTTATAATATACTTCCATTGCAAGGATTACAGAATTGTGTAGAAGCGTGGTAAATAGTATAGTATATTAAATTATAGGATCAGGGTGTCAAAAGGTCCTTTTTTGCGAACGTCTCCAGGCAATATGCCTAAAACAAAAAGAACGACTGCGCCTATGTAAATATTTAGAAGTTCTTTCTCTGGACATTTGTGCCATAACAGAAAACAAAACTGTTTGAGCGCAGCGAGTTTTTTGTTTTCTGTTATGTTTGGCAGGGATGGACTGAGAATTAGAACTTCTTATATATTGGAATTCGGCGCAGGAGTCTTTTTGTTTTGGGCATATTGACTCGAATATTTTTAAAAAGGACCTTTTGACACCCTAATCATTAAAGAGACAGAAGCTGCGAACTACAGCTGGGCTTTTATCATATATTTCAACTGATGGTTGCGAAGAAATACAGTTTGCTATATAGAGTGCAACTAGATGTTCTGATACTATTTATGTATCAAAATCAAGGAGGTTACACATGGATTTTTCGGAAAAACTTTTAACATTACGAAAAAGTAAAGATTTAACACAAGAGCAATTAGCGGAGAGACTGAATGTTTCAAGACAATCTGTATCAAAATGGGAATCCGGACAAACGGTGCCAGAATTAGAAAAAATTATAGCATTGAGCGAAATATTCGATGTTACAACCGATTGTCTTTTAAAACCATCTGCTATAGATGCGCTATCGGTTAAAACAGAAATGTTAGAAAAGCAACAAGAACAAATGTTAATCAGAGAGAAAAAACGTAACCAGATTATCCGATGTGTTATTTATTCGATGGGAATATATTTGATATTTTTTGCTGTATATTTTATAGGACATTTCTATTTTCAAATTTGGAATCCATCTGTCATTCTTTCCGAATTTTTTATTGCTACAGCAATAGTAATCTTTGTTTGGGTAAACTGTATGAGCAGGATGGAATAAACAAAATCCGATTAGGGTGTTTCTGAAAACTGCTTTTGCCGAGCGAAACGCTTCACTTTGTGGGAGACAAGGCGTGATTCTGGGCGCGTAGTGGTGCTACGTCCCCAAAATCGCAACGCAGTATACTGCAAAGTGGAGCGTTTAGGGCGGTGCAATGAGTTTTTAGACACACCCTAGGTAAATGGCCACGTCTAATCGGATTCTACTTTTTAATTCCCAGAACCATATATCTGACTATCGGTATCCTTTTAACAATTTCAATTAGCAGAGGCAATATGATGATTGTTCCAAGTAATATCAAAATATAATTAATCATAAATAATAAATTTAAATAAGTAACTATGAAATATCCCAGCGATAATACAACTATATAGTGTAAAATATAAAAATTAAAATTATTTTCAGTCATATATTGTGTAAATCTATTTTTAAAATTCAAGAACTTACTTCCAATACCTAAAATTGATAATATACCAATCCACAAATAAATATTAGTAAATAAGTCACTTAACACATTATTATCCGCGAAATTTTGACCATAATATGTTACTACATATAAGATTCCTATTACTACTGATATTATAGTTAAAGGTATTGATATTTTTTCTAGTTTTATCATTAACTCCTGATTCGAAAAAACATAATATCCAAGTAACATCATAAGCAAATATATTCCAAATCTATATACGGTTATTAATGGAGTATTTAGTATAAATGAGCTTCCCCATACCAAAAATACCATTGCAAATAATACCGGTAATTTTATTTTTCTGCAAACTTCAGTCAGCCTGTCTTTTTTATCGGCTTTTCTTATTAATATAATCAGCAAAGATCCAATAAATAAAACATGGCAAAACCACAATGGCCCTATCCCCGCCAAACAATAAATAAGATATTTTATAATTCCGGGTATCATGTCTCCATTTCCTGCAAACATATCTACATATTGACTCGTAATTAAAGATGATATCCAACCATAAATAAATATTCCAAGTAAAGAAGGCACTAATATCCTTTGGATTCTATCTTTTATAAATTCCTTATCAGCTCTTTTTTCGAGGGAATATCTGCTTGAAATACCTGCTATTACAAATAATAAGCACATAAACCAAGGATACACAAATATTAGAAATGAGTCCATAACAGGAATGCCTTTTACATTAATATTTGATATAACCCCGCTATTATTAAATAAATATATGATATGATAAACCACTACTAAAGTGACTGTAATCCACCTGATATTATCTAAATAATCCAATCTCTTATTTGCCATTATTGCCTCCCAGAAATTCATCGCTCATACTTTCAATTACATCTGATTTTACAAGTGCTATTCCTTTTTTCTTATCACATAATACAACGATTGAATCACCGGGTTTTATATCGAACATATCTCTTGCCTCTTTTGGAATTACTATTTGTCCTTTTTCCCCCACTTTGCAGATTCCCAGATATTTGTCTTTTTCCATAGCATCCTCCCTTCTGTTTTATTAGTCATACTTTTCACACTTATTATACTTTATGTGCATTTCCAAGTCAATCACTGTCTTTATAAATCAACAAATGCCCCAATCAGGCCATAGAGCCATAATCGAGGCATTTTCTGTATTTTATATACTATTTTCTTTCATTTAAAAATATTTATCATATTCTCCCACAGGGAAGGGCTTCTCTAACCCAAGCACTCTCGGCCACAGACCGGTATCCGCGATAATAAATCCCATAAGCATTCCCATATGGCTGTGCAAATGCCGGAATTGTGCTAAAATCAAGGTGAATTTGTCATATTCACAATCTTTGGGCTTCGCGCTCAGTTCTTCATCCATAAGCTCCGAAACATAAGCCTCAATTTTCTTCTCAATAGAGGAAAAATAATGGTTTATTTCTTCCCGGGAAAGGCATCTGTCGGAAATCACATCCAGGTTGTTCAGATCCTTTTCGTGTATATCCGGCTCCGCATAGTCCTTATCCCTTGGATTGATATACCATAGGTCAAGGGAATGGAGCATATGATAAATATGCTTCCAGCAGGGCATATCACAGTATGCTTTGTCCCATAGCTCGTCCGGTACGCAGTCAATCACATTCCCTACCTCCCACAGAGCACGGCGTGTCTGATTCAGTATAACTTCTGTTAATGAATTTTTCTCCATATCCTTTTACCCTCCGAATTCCGTCTTTTTACGCCGAGATCTGACCGCTACCGTAATCTGCTGGCCGCCGCCTCATCGAGCAGCACTTCACAGTTGGGATGAAGCTGAATGACAGAGGCGGGAATGTCGGTGGTGATAGGCCCCCGCACCGCTTTCTCTATGATTTCCGCTTTACTCTCTCCCTTGGCGATCAATACGATTTTTCTCGTCTGCATGATATCTACGATACCTCTTGTCAACCCTCCAAGCGGATAGTCATCAGGTACCTTCGTCTCTCTGCGCACCTTCTCTTCGAAAATCGGATCCATGGGAGAAACCCATGTATGGCGTTCGAAGGGTGTGCCCGGCTGGTTAATGCCTATATGGCCATTCCAGCCGATGCCAAGCATCTGTAGATCCGCACCGCCGCGTTCCTGCAAAGCGTTCTCGAACTTTGCGCACTCAGCATCGAAGTCATCGGAGAATGTGAGAGGCATGATGAAGTTTTCATCAGGGACTCCCAGATTCTTAATGACCTGCTCATATATCATTGTATAGCAGCTTCCCGGATAAGAACGATCAAGGTTGGTAAGCTCGTCTACATTAAATATGGTCACCTTCGACGTATCGAAGGGGGAGTCCTTATAAATATCACTGACGATCCTGTGCATATTCTTCGTCGTCTGTCCTGTGGACAGGC
>JAEWPN010000190.1 GCA_023399455.1 Bacillota bacterium | reverse complement strand
GGATACATCTGCTGTAAGTACTCCAAATCTCTCATCGCCGTATCTTCTTCCTGATAATAGAGGGGCAGCGGATATGTCATATAAAAGGGCAAAATTCTTTGATTATACATGAGCAACTTCCTTTATAAAAAGATTATTTTTTATGTTATCATATGCGTTTTTCCCTTTTTTGACTTTCTCGCTTGACTTTTGTTTGGGGCAAGTGTAATATTTGAGCATATATACCTTTACTGCAAACCGTAACCAGCCGCGAGCTGTTACTCTCCTTTTTTCGCTTTGCGGCATTCTGGGAGGACGCATGACAAACCCTACTCTTTACCGTAAAAGAATCATGCCGGATGAGTGTATTTTACTGAAGGACGATATTATCGTCACATGTAACGATGAAGTAATCATTACCAAATGGAACGCTTTAAAGCCGAAAAAAAATCTGCACCACGGTTATTCCTGTTATTTTCTGGGGCAGGGCTTCAAGGTGAGCAAGTTCTACCGCGAGGACGGCTCTCTCTTATACTGGTACTGCGATATTGTGGAATATATTCATGACGAAGCCCAGAATACTTTGACTACCTTAGACCTGCTGGCGGACGTCATCATCTATCCCGACGGCTTCGTGAAAGTCGTGGATCTGGACGAGCTGGTTACCGCTTTGGACAAAGAATTGGTGCAGTGCGATTTGATAAAGAAATGCCTGCTTCGCCTAAATTGCCTGCTTCAGATTATATATGCCGGAAAGTTTTCTACCTTACAGAAATATATCGAGGATATTTTATAGATTAACAATAGGCACGACATTCCTTTGCTTTCAAAGAATTGTCATGCCTTTTTATGTTAAAGCCTAATAAAATACATGTCCTCCAATGTTAATGCCGCTCAGCCCTTCGATGGGAGTACGGAAATACACGCAGTTTCCGACATTGGTATTTCCCTTCATAGCATCATCCGCAGCCTGATAGCAGCTGGCCGTAGCCTTTCCCTCCGCCAAAGCGATTGCAAGCCGTCCGCTTGCCACGGGGGAAAACTGACTGCCCTGATAGATGACTCCAACCACCGAGTCCGGATAGACGGAGCTAAGTACACGATTAATAACGACCGCACCTACCGCCAGCTGTCCGGCATAGCCCTCACCGCCGGCTTCGCAATAAATGAGATTCGCAAGAAGATACCTGTCTCCCTCCGCAAAGCTTACCTCGGAAATATCTCTCCATGCCGACTGCGCCGCCAATTGGGAGAGTCGGATTTCTTCAGCAAGCTGCGCCTGAAGCTTGGCAATATTTTCTTCCTGCTCCTTTATGCTCTGCTCATATGCCAGAGCATCAGCTTCCGCCTGTGATATTTCAGTTTTCTTTCCGGCGATATTCGTGGCAGTCTGTCCTACCAGCCCGGATACCCGGCTTTTTTCCACTTCTACCTGAGCTTTATAGTCATCCAGCTCCTGCTTTTCTACCTTTAACTGTTTTTCCGCCGCCTCAATCTGCTCTTTCGTCTCCGTATATTCCTTAAGCTTCTTCCTGTCGTAAGCGGAAAGCTGATCGATATAATCGCTGCGATTGAGAAAATCGGAAAAATTCGCGGAGGCAAAAAGCATTTCCAGCATGACGTAATCCTGTGTTTCATAAATAAACTGAATCCGCTTTTTCATGCTCTCATATTGAAGCTCTTCCGTGGCCTTTGCATCTGCCAAGTCTTCCTTCGTCTGTTCTATCTCGGCTTCTTTATCGTCGATTTGCGCTTCCAGCTCCTCCAGGTTATTGCTGACCTCCTTCAACTGACTGTTGAGTGTATTCAGCGCTCCTTGAAGCGAGTCCTTTTCCTGATTCAAGTTCTGCAGGTCTTCCTGCGTCTGGTTCAAGTCAGACTGCGTCTGGCTTTTCTGATCCTGCGCTTCCTGCAGCTTTTTTCTGGTAGCATCTGTCGCATACGCAGTAGTCGCAGTTGTCATGGGTATTCCCCCTGCCAGCAATGCTGCGATGAGCACTGCCGCCATATTCTGTTTTCCTGTATGCTTCATTTATCCTACCCGCCTTGGCCCGGTGACCGAAAGGGTCCCCTTTACATTTCTAATTCTACTTTTCTGCCCGTCCTCTGGTACTGGTAATATCTCACTCCCGCCGCATCCAGCATCCGCTTGGATGCTCTGGTCGTGGGCGTATCCGCATATTTATCGCTGTCGTATACGATGGTCCTGATACCGGATTGAATAATGGCCTTCGCACACTCGTTGCAGGGAAAAAGCGACACGTATATCTTCGCCCCCTCCAAGCTGCCGCCCCGGTAATTCAATATGGCATTTAATTCGCTGTGCGTCACATAGGCATACTTAGTATCATATATATCGCCTTCTCTTTCCCATGGAAATTCATCGTCGGAACAGCCTGCCGGAAAACCGTTATATCCCATGGATAAAATCTTATTGTCCTCACTGACAATGCACGCCCCAACCTGAGTACTGGGGTCCTTGGATCTCATCCCCGAAAGCTTCGATACCCCCATAAAATACTCATCCCAGGAAATATAGTTTTTTCTCTTCATGTATCCCCCTTAGAAAAATCATTCTCATTTGGTTCCGAATATTCTGTCTCCCGCATCCCCCAGGCCGGGAACAATATATCCGTGATCGTTTAGTTTCTCGTCCAGTGCACCTACATACATGTCTACATCAGGATGAGTCTTCTTCATCTTCTCGATTCCCTCAGGCGCCGCAATAATGCACATGAAATGAATGTTCTTGCAGCCTTTATCTTTTAGCATCTGAATCGCCGCTACGGAAGAACCTCCCGTCGCCAGCATCGGATCCACTACGAACACTTCCCTTTCCGCACAGTCAGCCGGAAGCTTACAGTAATATTCCACCGGATTTAAAGTCTCCGGATCGCGGTATAGGCCGATATGCCCAACCTTTGCCGCCGGAATCAGTGTCAGCATACCATCCACCATACCGAGTCCCGCGCGAAGAATCGGAACGATCGCCATCTTCTTTCCTTTCAACGCTTTTGCCGTGGCGGTGCAGATGGGAGTTTCTATTTTCACATCGGAAAGCTGCAAATCCCTTGTAGCCTCATAGCAGATTAACATGGCAATCTCACCAATTGTCTGTCTGAAATCCTTCGTCCCGGTATCTCTTCTCCTGATATAACCGATTTTGTGCTGAATTAACGGGTGATCCATAATTACTACCTTTGCCATTGTAATACCTCCTGTGTATGCTGTTACATTTTTATATTTAATTTAATTCAAAAGTTCATCTTCGATTGCCGCGATCTTGGTGATTCTCCGGCAGTGTTTCTCTTCTCCGGAAAATTCCGTATGGAGAAACGTATCCACAATTCCAAGCGCCAGATTGGTACCTACGATACCCGCTCCGAGGGCGAGCATATTGGCATCATTGTGTTCTTTTGTCAGCCTTGCGGAAACCGTATCCGAGCAAAGCGCACAACGAATACCCTTGACCTTGTTCGCCGTGATGGATATTCCAATTCCTGTGGTGCAGATGACGATTCCCGTCTCGCACTCTCCCGACGCTACTGCCTCTGCCGCAGCACGCCCGTACTCGGGATAATCGCAGGAATCCAGGCTATTGCTGCCAAAATCCTTGTATGCAATACCCTGCGCTTCCAAATATTTAATAACTTCCAGTTTCAGACCATATCCTCCATGGTCACATCCTAATGCGATAGACATAAGCGCCTCCTTATTTATACTGTTCTATATATTTTCTATATGATGTCCTGCCGCTTTCAGCAGCCGGTTCATAATAGCTTGTCCAATTCCCCCATTTTCCGAAGTCTCATCGAAGGCCTCAGAATAGATCACCGTTACATCCTCATCGTCAAATTCACGCAGTATCCGATAAAGCGCCCTTGCGATGGACTCCTCGTCCTCCCGCCTTCCCGCACTTTTTACGCTATCTGCACTGTAAAGGGAAACGGTGGCATCCGTCCCGATAATTCCGACCTTTTCTCCCATTTTCCGCATGCTCAATGCCCTGTCATTTATCTCCCGGACCACTTTCTCCTGAAGCCCTGCGATAATGGTCAGCCTGCCTTTAGGCGCGTAATGTCTGTACTTCATTCCCGGCGCCTTTGGCGCCTTTTCCAAGCTATCGCCTAATATAGTTCCATCCACTTTCACTTCGCCCAGAACCTTTTCTAACATTTCCTTCGTAATGTAACCGGGACGCAGTATCATGGGAGTCTCTTCCGTCAGATCCACAATTGTGGACTCTAATCCGATGCCCACCTCACCGCCGTCGATGATCATCTCTATTCTGCCATCCATATCCTCCGCCACATATTTCGCGATGGTAGGGCTTGGCTTGCCGGAGATATTGGCGCTTGGCGCTGCAATATATCCTCCGGACGCTTCTATGAAGGCCAGTGCCGTTCTATGCTCCGGCATACGAATGGCCACCGTGTCTAATCCACCGGTGGTGGCATAAGGCACCTTATCCGATTTATTCAATATGATAGTGAGGGGACCGGGCCAAAAAGCCTCTGCAAGCAGCTTCGCCGCCTGCGTTACCTCTTTTACGATAGGATCCATATCCTCCAGCTTACAAATATGGACGATAAGCGGATTGTCCGAGGGCCTGCCCTTGGCACGATATATTTTCCCCGAAGATTCCTCATTCAATGCGTCTCCCCCGAGCCCATATACGGTTTCTGTAGGAAAGGCCACCAGACCGCCGGCTTTAATAATATCTCCGGCTTGTTTTAAAGCTTCATAATCTATATTTTGTTCATCCATACGGATTGTTTTTGTATCCATTTAAGTTCACCCCGTATAGTATACCACAATCGTTTTTTTTTGTCTCTATTTATGTATGGTAAATTGCAACAACAGGGAGACCGCCATTTCTATTTTTGTGAATTCAGGTACTGCAATACCCCCATATGTACCGCCCAAGCCGCCTTTTCCTGATAAACCTCCGTTTTCAGCTTCTCCGCCTCTTCTCTATTGGAGAGAAATCCGCACTCCACGATAACAATAGGAACCGATGTCTTTTTTAATAGGTAATAACTGTCATTTGCCTTTGCTTCCCGCTTATTTTCGGGGTCCAGATTAATCACAAAACGGTTTTGTATCAGCTTCGCAAGCGCCTTCCCCGTTTCACTGCCGGTATAATAGAAAACCTGAGCACCGTGGACATATTCTTCCTGATAACTATTCTGATGAATACTTACCACAATTTTCGGCTGAGCCTCTTCAATAATAGCAATCCGCCGCTTCATGTCCTGAACCTTTTTATTGGAAGCATTCTCATCATACAGGCCGCCCTCGTCCGTCCTCGTCATAACTACTTTTATGTCCTGCGCTTCGAGGAATTTCTTCAAGCGATTGGCGATTTGAAGATTCAGATCCTTTTCCAAGGCTCCATTAATTCCTACCTTACCCGGATCCGCTCCTCCGTGCCCCGCATCGATGACGACACAGATTTCCTCGGAGCTGTCCCCTCCTTTCCCCGAGATAACTTTGTCCGCATTAACATAGGCGGCACTCTCCCTTGCCACAAAATACATTGACACCAGGAGAATTACCGCCATCACAATACTTAAAATTTTTTTCTGTTTTTCATCTATCATTGATATCCCGCTCATATTCCTGCCGTTACTTCAATCTATGAAATATAAGAAAGAAAAATGAACACTTTCTATTGGTTCAGGTAATTCCCGATCACATCCCATACAGATGCTTTCTCGAATCCCAATTTCCACTCGGCTACGCCGGCGATATTATACTTCTGCATAATGTTTAACTTGACCTCTATGGACTGCTCGTCCTCCAGCCATACCTGATAGAAGCTGTCACCTTCTTGTATCTCTCCGTAGTTTTGACAGGTCTCCTCATCCCACCTCGTCTCGATGTTATGATTTAACACGAATTCCTCCGCAAGATCCATTCCCACCGCCTGACTGGTAAGTTCGGCTCCCTTTGTTTCCCATATTCTCGTGTAGAAAGGAATTGCGTTGATTACCTTTTCGGGAGGAACCTGCTCCACCGTCTTCTTGATCCCATTCTCCACAAACCCGATGGAGGCTACACTGCCTGCTTCGGAACTTCCCTTATAATATTCATCGTAGCCCATGATGACTACATAGTCCGCCACAACTCCCTGCTCCGCCCTGTCATAATGGTCCGTATAGCCTGTCGGAACATAATTATCCACCGAAAGCACTATTCCATTAGCTCTGCAGGCAACAGACAGTTCCCTGATAAACTGTATGAAATGATCGCCCGCATCCTGACTGATTTCCTCGAAGTCCACATTGATTCCGTCCAAGCCATATTCCAGAGTCGTACTTATCAAATTTTCAATGAGATAGGTGCGTTTGCTCGTATAGGATAAGACCTCGTACGTGTCTACCGTTTCCTTATTAGTAAAGTTATCTATAAGTCCCCATACCTCAATTCCCTGCTCATGCGCTTTTGTCACATAATCCTTGGTAGCAAAGCTGGTAAAGTTCCCGTCATTATCGCTTAGCGCGAACCATGTAGGCGAAATCGTATTGATTCCCTTGGTTCCCGCCAAAGCGGAATCGAGTGTGTCATTACCCGCAGTTCCTGCAACGGCATGCCATGCCAAATTGATTTTATAGGGCTTGGAAATATTCGTATATACCGGCTCCTCATAGTCCGTAACCGGAATAGGCGACAGGGAACCGTAATTATCCAGCTGCTTGTTCTCCACATAACCGATAAAGGCATCAGAAGTCTTTACCTTGCTCCATTTTTCCATTTCCTCGATGACTACCACAGTGTCACCCTCAGCCACATCCTTTAAAATCGGACTCTTGACTCCGCCCTGATAGCGCACTGCCGTATCCTTGATAAGCTGCGCCGTCTTACGTTCCTCCCACTTCGTATAAATTTGCATACGGTTCGGATCCGTAAAGGTTTCATATGAAAAATTGGCATATTTTTTCACATAGTCTATAGCTATATAGAAGGTATCTCCTTCGTATCTGGAAATGACATATTCCTCGGAAACATCGCCGGCTGACGTGCTGTACTGAGAAGAGCCTATTTCACTTCGCACCGTCTCCTGCGGCAGGGTAAGCAGCAGCAAGCCTTCGTTCTCATCCTGGTAAAATCTGTCATTAAAGTATTTGTGAACCGTCGCCAAATCGAGGTAATATGTTCCCTCGATCAGCCTGGCAGATTCCTCGATCAGCTCGTCCTGCAAAACGATAGGCACCTCGTCGGCGCTCTCTATAGAAAAATATTCGTCGAGATTCTCCCTCTCCTTCGAATACGAGTATTTATCCGCAATTTTTATACCAACGCTTATTGCAATAACCACGATAATAAGGACGACCGCAGTTATTACCGGAATCAATTTCTTCATTTAACCAGCTCCCTTCCAATCGTCCTTTATTATAACAAACTATTCTAATACCGTCATTACCAAATTTGACTTTTTAATACTTTTTTGTCGGCTTTTTATTTTGTTTCTTTCGGCACCTATTTCACTGCACCTTACAGTCTCGGGGGTCTTCCTGTTTGATGCAACAAAGCCTAAGCTTATCTTTGCGCAGAGAATTATTGTTACCGTTTGTATGACCAACAGCAAAACCGTGATATATTTTTTATAAATTTTCTTATACTTTTTGATAAATTGACGATAATAGACAGTGACGGAATGTCTGGACGCGTATCAAATAAATGGTATAAAAATAAAATTGTCCTGTTAAAAAAACTACATGCGAATTATAATATTGTGAAAATTAGTTGGAAAATTTTATTTGACGGACAAGCACATAAGCTTGTAAGACATCCTCCATACTATAAGATAGAAGGATAAGAATTGAAATATTAAATCACTATTAAATCTGTGAAAGATATTCCAATATATGCTTTAAAATGATACAATAAATATATAAAACTGCCATGCCTCCTTTCGATACTAATTATCCGGAGACATCCCGCAGTAGTAATTATAACCAGTTTTTCCGGATATTTCAAGTAAAACTTGAAAGAAAATCCATTTTTTATTAAAATTTTTTAAACACTGAATCAACTCTATTGACTTAAACTTACGTTAAGTATAATATACATTTAACTGTAAAGTATTATTCTTTAGGGTTAATAGGTTCAGGTTAGTCACAAGATAAAACAATGGCAGTATCTTATAGTAAGGATGTGATAACATGAAAATTGAAAAAGTTAACGACCATCAGATTCGCTGTACACTTACCAGAGAAGATTTAGCCGACCGTGAATTAAAGATCAGTGAACTCGCATACGGAACCGAAAAAGCGAAAAATCTGTTTCGAGATATGATGCAGCAAGCATCCTTTGAATTTGGATTCGAGGCTGAGGATATTCCGCTGATGATAGAAGCAATTCCACTGAATTCAGACTGTATCGTTCTTATCATTACAAAGGTGGAGGACCCGGAAGAACTGGATACGCGTTTTTCCAAATTTGCTCCTTCAGTTCACGATACGGAAGAAGAACTCGATGAAATGATAGACAG
The DNA here is from genome assembly GCA_023399455.1 of Bacillota bacterium. Lineage (GTDB taxonomy): Bacteria > Bacillota > Clostridia > Lachnospirales > Lachnospiraceae > Kineothrix > Kineothrix sedimenti. The sequence goes on along the minus strand of JAEWPN010000190.1, from coordinate 19,436 downwards.
TCTTTCCGAAGGTGCGGATGACGTACTTGATTTGTTCAAAAAGATTCACGATGGTAAATTTTCAGGCGCGCAGGAAGATACGGATGAAGTTACTGCGAATCCAGACAGATCGCAAAAGAAAGTCGCCAGGAAACCGGATTTCTCCATTCATGAGAATCAGGACTTGACCAGAATCTTCTCCTTCGATTCCCTCGGCGTGGTTGCTCGGATTTCTCACGTGCTGGCCCCAAACTACAGCGGAAGCAATTCTCTATACAAAAATGACACCAATCGCCGTTATGTGCTGTTAGTAGCAAAAGGCAGTCATACTCCGGTTGAATTTAACAAAATATGTAATATTTTATCCGAATACGGAACCAGTGAAAAATATGCTCTGGCTAGTGAAGCATATTTGGAAGAACATTTTGAACCCATTATAAAAAATAATGCCATACAGTCGCTAAGTCAAATATAAGTACAAATGAAAGAGGTGTATCGGATTACCGGCACACCTCTTTTTCATATGAACTTTATACCGCTGCAACTTTTTCCATCAGGTCATCTATTTGTATGCCATGAACCATAGCTGCTTCTTCCAATGTTTCTCCCTGAGCGGAAGGACAACCTAAGCAGTGCATTCCTATTTCCATAAGAATAGGTGCCACATTAGGATTTATTCTCAATATTTCACCAATTGTCATATCCTTAGTTATCTCTGCCATCTTTTCTACCTCCTTTTGTATAAAAAATGTTTTCTGGGAAAACTACTAATAGTATAATACTTTATCCTCCTTCTGGCAACCTATTCCGAATTCTTAATAATATTAACAAAAAGTTTATATTTAAACTGTCATAACGTGTGAATGTACCTAAAAAAGTACATTCCGTCGCTTGACTCAGCAAGAGGCTTTCACTTATAATAAGTGTGCCCGAATTGCATAATTAAAAAACTAATCATATAACAAAGTAGGAGGCTTATTTAAAATGAGACCAGAATGGAAAGACTTTGTAGGCGGCAAATGGGAAAATGAGGTCAATGTTCGCGACTTCATCCAGAAAAACTATCATCCTTATGACGGAGATGAATCCTTTTTAGCTGACGCTACACAAAACACAAAAGATTTATGGAACATGGTACTTGATTTGCAGAAGAAAGAGCGTGAAGCCGGCGGTGTTCTCGATATGGACACTAAGGTTGTATCCACCATCACTTCTCACGGACCGGGTTACTTGGACAAGAGCAAAGAGACGATCGTCGGTTTCCAGACAGACAAACCGTTCAAACGTTCTTTACAGCCTTATGGCGGTATCCGCATGGCAGAAAAAGCTTGCTCCGATAACGGCTACGAAGTAGATCCCGAAATCAGCGAATTCTTCTCTACTCATAGAAAAACACACAATGCTGGCTGCTTCGACGCTTACAACGAAGATATGAGAGCATGCCGTTCTTCCCATATTATCACAGGACTTCCAGATGCTTACGGACGCGGACGTATCATTGGCGATTACAGACGTGTCGCTTTATACGGCATCGACCGATTAATTGAAGACAAACTTGTTCAGAAGGACTCTACCGGACGCGTTATGACCGATGATGTTATGCGCCTTCGCGAAGAGATTTCCGAGCAGATCGTAGCGCTTAAAATGATGAAAAAAATGGCTGCTTCTTACGGATGCGATATTTCCAATCCGGCTACTAATGTAAAAGAAGCTATTCAGGCGACTTACTTCGGATATTTATGTGCGGTAAAAGAGCAGAATGGTGCTGCTATGTCTCTCGGACGTACTTCTACCTTCATCGACTGCTTCGCAGAAAGAGACTTGGCAAACGGAACCTTTACCGAAGAGCAGATTCAGGAATTTATTGACCACTTCATTATGAAGTTAAGATGCGTGAAATTCGCCCGTACTCCTGAGTACAACCAGATTTTCGCAGGCGACCCCGTATGGGTGACAGAATCCATCGGCGGTGTTGGTGTTGACGGACGTCACCTGGTATCGAAAAGTTCTTTCCGTTATTTACACACACTGACTACCTTAGGTGCTTCTCCGGAACCGAACCTGACTGTTCTCTGGTCCACAAGACTTCCTGAGAACTTCAAGAGATACTGCGCTAAAATGTCTATTCAGACTTCTTCCATACAGTATGAAAACGATGACCTTATGAGAGTGACACATGCGGATGATTACGGTATCGCATGCTGCGTATCTTCCATGGTAATCGGTAAGGAAATGCAGTTCTTCGGCGCACGTGCTAACCTCGCAAAATGTTTGCTCTATGCTTTGAACGGCGGTGTAGACGAAGTGACAAAGAAACAGGTCGGCCCGAAATACCGCAAGATAGAAGGCGATGTTCTTGATTACGATGATGTAATAGGAAAGTTTTCAGATATGATGGAATGGCAGGCAGACGTATATGTTAATACTTTGAACGTTATCCACTATATGCATGATAAATACTGCTATGAAAGAGCACAGATGGCTCTTCATGACAGGGATGTAAAGCGTTATTTCGCAACTGGTATCGCGGGCTTGTCCATCGTTGCCGATTCCTTATCCGCAATCAAATATGCGAAGGTTGAAGTAATCAGAGACGAAGACGGAATCATCGTAGACTTCAAGACCACTGGTGATTTCCCGAAATATGGTAACGACGATGACCGCGTAGACAAGATTGCTCACGACATCGTTTCCAAATTCATGACTGCTATCAGAAGACATCACACTTACAGAAATGGGGTTCCTACCATGTCCGTACTTACAATTACTTCTAATGTAACCTACGGCAAGGCTACCGGAAACACTCCGGACGGACGTAAGAAAGGCCAGCCTTTCGCCCCCGGCGCTAACCCGATGCACGGACGCGATACACATGGTGCTATCGCCTCTCTGTCTTCCGTTGCAAAGCTTCCTTTCGAAGATGCACAGGATGGTATCTCTAATACCTTCTCTATCGTCCCGGGAGCTCTCGGTAAAGAGGATAAGGTATTTGCAGGCGACATCGATTTAGATTTAAATAGCTAATTATATTATAAAGCGAAATAAGAAAGGGGTTCGTTATGGACGAGAAAACAATGATTGACGATATTGTAAAGATGTTGGATTCCGGCATGCTCCAAGGTATAGGTCATATAAACGTGGATGTAGACAATTCTCAGGAAGAATCGAAAAACGTTCAGACCTTGGGATGTACAGACTGTTCCAGAACCCCGTTAGCATGCAGTGTTCCTACCTTGGAGCAGGGCTTGGACGACTATCGATAAAGAGAAATTTCAATGATGATTTTTCCATCACGAAAGGAGATAAATAAAATGGCAGATATTAGCGCAGCACAGGTTGATAACCTTGTATCATTATTAGATGGATATGCAACGAAGGGCGGGCATCACCTGAACGTTAACGTTCTTAACAGAGATACTCTTCTGGATGCTCAGAAACATCCTGAGAACTATCCTCAGCTTACCATCCGGGTATCCGGATATGCGGTTAACTTCATCAAGTTGACTCCCGAACAGCAGAATGACGTTATTTCACGTACATTCCATGAATCTGTATAATTACGCAAAAGCAATTATTATCGAGGGCCTTGAAACCGTTTCAGGGCCCTTTTTAAAAGAAAAGGAAGATGGACATGCAAGGCAGAATACACTCAATTGAAAGTTTTGGTACGGTGGACGGTCCGGGTACAAGATTTGTCGTCTTTTTGCAGGGATGCCCTATGCGTTGTGCTTATTGCCACAATCCTGATACTTGGGAAATGAATGCCGGCACTCTCATGGAGCCGGAGGCAGTCTTTGAACAATACAATAGGAACAAGGCCTTTTACAAAAGCGGAGGAATGACGGTAACCGGCGGAGAACCGCTGGTTCAGATCGATTTTCTCATCGATTTATTCACCATCGCCAAAAAAGAAGGTGTTCACACCTGCATCGATACCTCGGGCATCATATACAAGGCGCAGAATACACAGTGGATCGCGAAGCTGGATCAATTAATGGCCTTGACCGATTTGGTCATGCTGGATATAAAACACATTGATTCCCTGAAGCACAAAGAGCTTACGGAATATCCCAATGAGGATATCCTCGCCTTCGCTGCGTATCTGAATGAGAAGCATGTAGATATGTGGGTTCGTCACGTGATAGTGCCGGGACTTACCGACGACGATAAGTATCTGTTCGATTTAGGGTATTTCATCGGTCAGTTCAGCAATCTGAAAGCGCTGGACGTGCTCCCCTATCATACGATGGGAGAAGCTAAGTATAAGCAGCTCAATATGGAATACAAGCTTTCCGGCGTTCCTGCTATGAATAAGAATAAGATTCCCGAAAAGAAAAAGGTAATACTTGAAGGAATCAAGAAGCGCCGCTCGGAGCCCGGTCAGCCTCATTAGAGGCTGTCAGAGACTTTTCTTATTTTGTGTTAATATTGTTACTGTTCACACAGTAGCTTAACACTTGTTGTTAAGCTGCGTAAGAAAGTGATTCAAGAGATGATTTCTGCTTCGCGAAGCGAATTTAAATGAAGAAATCATGTGTTGCTGAGAACGGAGTGAACAGTAATTTAATATTTTATGTTTCACTTGTATTTGACCCGGTTTTATATTAAAATAAGGTATAGTTTGATAACAATTTATCAATAAGGATACATATTAAGGAGGAATATCATTATGGCATATGTAATCAATGATTCTTGTGTAAGCTGCGGCTCTTGCGAAGGACAGTGTCCGGTTGGCGCAATCAGCGCAGGCGACAGCCAATACGAAATTGATGCTAATACTTGCATCGACTGTGGTTCTTGCGCAGGCGTTTGCCCTACTGGCGCTATTTCTCAGGGCTAATATCATTATAATAATGCTCCCTGAGCCTTCAATCAGACGATTGAAGGCTTTTTTCTTGCGGCAATACGATTCTGCCTCTCTTCTGCCTTCTCCTTTTTCCTTCCCTTTTTGCTGTAGCTCCGAAGCAGCTCATCGATTCTCTTATAGTGCTCGTCCTCTCTCCTGCTTCTCTCGGCTTCCCGCACCTCCTCCTTTTCCTCCTGCAGGCGGAACTGGTAATCCATTTCCTTGAGAACGCTTTCCTTAATATCATCGCACAGCTCCTTGTTGCTCTCCTTTACCGCTTCCGATATCATATGCTGCAATAGTATTTGCAGGCGCATGCTCTTTTCTTCCCTGCCGACAGCTCCGAAGCCGACGCTCTCATTCCTCGGCTCAGATAATTCCTTAGACGCAATGATCTCTATCATCTGTCTTCCGTGCTCTTTGTTCATTCCGGAATCCAATTCTCCACTTTCATAAGCTTTTTTCCTGGTCTCATTAACCTTTTCTAACTTCTCATTATACAGCAGCCCGTTCTCGATTGCAGAATTGCCGTTTATACGCTCCAACCTGCCGTTTCGAACCACTACACGGATTGCCTTGAGCTGCAGACCCTGCTCCTTCAGGCTTTTTACCTCCTTAAAGCATTCCACATCTTCCTCCGTATAGTATCTATGTCCCAGCTCGTTTCTCTTAATCGGAATTCCAAGCTCCTCCTCCCAGTAGCGGAGCACATGGGACTCTACCTCCACCAGCTTTGCTGCATCCGAAATTAAATAACGTGTTTGTCTTTCCATTCCTGTTTCTCCTTTCTGTCTTCTTATATTTTCCGGTTTATTTCTCCGACACTTTCCACTCACTATACGTTTTGTTGAATTTTGTATTTTATCGGGTTATTTCGTCAACCGTATACATAAAAAGAGGACTGTATACTATACATGTCCTCTTTTGTAATCTCATCTAATAAACTTAAATTGATATAATGATTATCACTTCTGCATATTGGCAAACTTGGTATATTCCGGCAGCCAAACCAAATCGATTGTTCCGATTGGACCATTTCTCTGTTTTGCCACGATAATCTCTGCAATACCCTTTTTCTCGGTATCTTTGTTGTAATAATCATCCCTGTAAATAAACATAACCACGTCGGCATCCTGCTCGATAGCTCCTGACTCTCTAAGGTCCGAAAGCATCGGCCTATGATCCGGCCTCTGCTCCACGGCTCGGCTGAGCTGTGATAATGCCAGGACCGGAACGCTAAGCTCCCTCGCCAGGGCCTTTAATGAGCGGGAAATATCCGAAATCTCCTGCTGCCTGGAATCTCCCTTGCCGCTTCCCGACATCAACTGCAAATAGTCGATGATAATCATTTTAAGCCCGTGTTCCAGCTTGTACTTTCTGCATTTGGAGCGCAGCTCCGCAATACTGATGCCAGGGGTATCATCTATTATCAGGTTCGACTTGCCGATAACTCCGGCAGTCTCAATCAGTTTTTCCCAATCGCCGTCAGATAAACTTCCCGTCCTCAACTTCTGCGCATCCACTCTGGATTCTAAGGAAAACAGACGGTTGACCAACTGCTCCTTGGACATTTCCAGACTGAAAACAGCTACTGTCTGATTAAGCTTGAAAGCCACATGCTGAGCAATATTCAGCACGAAAGCAGTCTTTCCCATGGACGGTCTGGCCGCGATGAGAACGAGGTCGGAAGGCTGCATTCCCGCCGTCCGGTAATCCAAATCGATAAAACCCGTTGCGATTCCCGTAACGCTCCCTTTATTTCTGGAGGCCTTCTCGATTTGATCCATTGCGTTCATAACGATCTGGCGAATCGGTACAAATTCTCCCGTATTTCTTCTCTGAACCAGATTAAATACGCGTTTTTCCGTATCCTCCAGAATAACCTCAAGGCTTTCCTTTCCTACATAACAGGTATTGGCTATTTCTTCGTTTAATTTTATCAACCGGCGCAACGTAGCCTTCTCCGCCACAATATTCGCATAGTACTTGATATTAGCAGAAGTAGGCACCGCAGTAATCAGATCTCTGATATATTCCAGACTGCTCATCTCCGCCGGAATATCCTTCTCCTTCAGCTTGTCCTGCAGCGTTACTAAATCCACCGGTTTCCCTTCATCATTCAGTTCTATCATAGCCTCAAATAGAATCCCGCACTGCTTGCTGTAAAAATCATCCTCCATCACTATTTCGGAGGCAACAACAATCGCTTCCCTATCCATAATCATAGCGCCTATCACGGATTGCTCGGCTTCTATACTATGGGGCAGTACCCTTTTGAGCAATGTTTCTTCCATTGCCGCCACTTTTCATCCTCTCACTTTTCGTATCTTTTATTTTTCTTCCTGAACCCTTACCTTCAGTTTACCGGCCACCTTCGGATGCAGCTTTACAGATACCTCATATACGCCGAGGCTCTTTATCGCTTCCGGCATCTGGATCTTCTTCTTGTCGATTTCCATTCCGCATTGACTCTTTGCAGCCTCCGCGATTTCCTTGGAGGATATGGAACCGAAGGTCTTTCCGCCTTCCCCCGACTTTATCGTTACGATAACCTCCTTCTTTTCCATTTCAGCCGCAAAGTCTTCCGCCGCATTAAGCTGCTCCAACGCTATTTTTTCTTCATTGGCCTTTTGCAGCTTCAGATCGTTTATGTTCTTTCCTGTGGCTTCCAGGCCAAGCTTCTTGGGAAGCACGAAATTTCGCGCATAGCCGTCGCTCACTTCCACAATCTGCCCCTTCTTGCCTAAACTCTTCACATCTTCTATCAATATAATCTTCATGTCCGTAAATGTACTCCTTTCAAAATTTGAAAACCTCTGCGTAAAAGCTTAAATCTCGCCGTTTTCAATCATCGTATCTAACGTATGCTTAATGATGCCGATGCCCTCTGCCAAAGACCTGTCCTCCATCTGGCATCCGGCTATATTCATATGTCCGCCGCCGCCCAGTCTCTCCATAATGATTTGAACGTTAACCTCGTCGATGGAACGGGCGCTGACATAAATCTGATTCTGATATTCGGTCAAAATGAAGCTGGCCTTCACACCTTTGATATTTAACAGCTCATTGGCCGCCTGCGCACCCGCCACCGTAGGATTCAAAACATCATCTCCGGTGCATATGGAAATCGCATAAGCGTTGCGGTAAATCTCTGCCTGGCTGACCGCATCCGCCTTAGCCTTATAGTCGGCCGCATCTTCACGGAACAGCTTGCGCACTCTCGTAACATCTGCGCCGCTTCTTCTAAGAAAGGCTGCCGCCTCAAAGGTCCTCACGCCCGTCTTCGTCATAAAATTGTTGGTATCTATCATAATACCGGAATACAGACAGTCTGCCTCGGTACTCGTAATTTTTATATTATCTCCGATATATTGCAATATCTCCGAAACCATTTCGCATGTGGACGATGCATATGCCTCCACATAAGAAAGCGTCGCGTTTTCAATGACCTCCGTGCCCTGCCTGTGGTGGTCGAATACTACGATGGATTTGCACAAACGAAGCATTTCCGGGCAATCAGTAATGCTCGGCTTGTTCACATCCACCACTACCAGCACCGCATTGTTTCCTACCATCTCGATGGCTTGCTGGCTGTTGATGATCAGGTCGTCATCGTATTCGGGATTGTTCTTGAACATCTCGACCATAGGCTGCAGCGATGTAGTCACATTGTTGACGACGATATGCACCTTACGTTCCAGAGTATGCGCGATTCGTGCAACTCCTACCGCCGCTCCGAAGCTGTCCACATCCGCATTCCGGTGCCCCATTACGATAACCTTGTCCTTGCCGGATATAATCTCTTTCAATGCATGCGCCTTTACCCTCGCCTTGACACGGGTATTTTTCTCCACCTGCTGACTTTTTCCGCCGTAGTAAATAGTGTTGTTAGGGGTCTTTACCACCGCCTGATCGCCGCCCCGGCCCAAGGCCAAATCAATGGCATTTCGTGAGAATTCATAATTCTGCGCATAGGTAAGACCGTTCAATCCGACACCTATACTTATAGTTACGGCCATTTCATTACCAATATTGACGGTCTTTACATCCTCCAATAAGTCGAACCGGTATTCCTGAAGATAAGCGATTGCCTTCTTGCGCAAGATAACGAGGAACTTATCTTTTTCAATCTTCTTACAAATGCCGTCCAAACCGGCTATGTACTTATTAACCTTTCTGTCGATCAGCGCAATCAAAAGAGAACGCCTTACTTCTTCCACGCTTTCTAACGCTTCATCGTAATTGTCGAGATAAATCAATCCTACCGCAAGGCTCTGGTCATCCACCTCCTGGAGCGCTATCTTCAAAGCAGTCTCATCGAACAGATAAAGGGCGATTAAATAACCTTCATAGTCTTCCACTTCGATGATATCGCTGCCCTCTTCCATATCCCTTAAAGATATTTTCTTAAGCTTAGCCACATAATCGCTGTCCTCGAAGCTTACGCTGAATTCTACTTCATCCGCTTCGCCGGGCAGCTTTTCCTTCGTGATCGTGGGGAACAGAGAAGTAATCGATTTGCGGTATCCCCTGCTCTTATGTACGGTCTTCTCGAAGGCAGCATTCGTCCAGATAATCTTGCCCTCATCATCCAACAGGGCATGAGGCAAGTCCAAATCCCTGAGAAGCTTTCTCTGGATCTGTCCATATTGCGTAGCGAAACTGATCAGCTCGTTCATGATAACCGGTTTATTGTATAGCAAAAGTGATAAGACTACCACGAAATAGAAAATAACAAAGCATGTAAGAACCAGCCCTGCGCGGTAATCGATCAAATAAATTCCTAAGTTTACGATAACTAATAAAATACCTAAATATACGGAAGTCTGCAAATATTTTTTTAATCTGCCTTTTAACTTAATGCTGTTTTTCATACCTTACCCTTTTCCCTGCGGGCATCATCTACCCATTTGTAACGCTATAACCTTCAAAATACATTTCTTACAGTATAGCATTTTTTTCTTTGAAGTTCCACACTATTATTTAGTCGTTTTCTATCCTTTTACGACATATTTTGTAAGATACAAAGAACAGCGCTTCTGACACACTCTCATGAACAGCCATGCACTCGCTTTTTTATACAATAGACGCACTTTCTATTGCATAAAAAAGCAACGCCTGGCGGCATTGCCCTTTTAATCCGCGCCCGATATGGGCCGGACCGACTGTCTTTCCACTAACTCAACCTCTATTATCTCATTCATGGACATTTTCTTCTTTTCCCTAATCATTTGAAACAACGCATCTGCTGCCCGTTCCGCTTTTATGGAAATATTCTGCGATATGGTAGTAAGCTGTGGCGTAGAATATCTGCATTCCTGCAAATTATCAAACCCGATTACGGATATGTCCTGCGGAACCCTCTTCCCATTCAAACGCAAGCCATGAATCAATCCTAACGCCAATATGTCCGCCGTGGCAAAGACTGCAGTGACTTCTTCCTCTGCAAACGCAATTTTTTTTCCTATGCCAACGCCGTCTTCATATGAGGTTCCAATGGCATGCCGGCTGGAAATACTGTCCCCATAGCCACATTCCCCCATCGCCTTCAAGTATCCGTTATATCGCTTTTCTACTACATTTCCTTCAATATAGCACGGCCCTACGAAGCAAATGGAACGATGTCCTTTGCTGATCAGGTATTTCGTGGCGATATAACCTCCTTTGAAATCATCTACACCAATATTTACAATTTCTTTTTCATCCGCATATGTATCAATAAAAACCATCGGTAGCCGCAATTGCTTATTCAACTCTCTCACTTCGTGGCTATATGCTCCGAGAAAGACCACTCCATCTACATTCCACGTGTTGATTACAGGAATAATCTCTTTGCAGCTATCGACGCATCTTACCATTAAATAGTATCCGTTCTTGCGAATCCACTTTTCCAGTACACCCAGTATTTCCGCATTATAAGGACTTTGCAGGAAGTTCTCATTCTCAGCCACATAAGGAATCACTACTCCAATCAGCTTCGACTCCTTTACCGCAAGGCTTCGCGCTACCGCATTGGGAACATAATGATGTTTTTTAATGATTTCCTGAATCTCATCAATCTTCTCAGCGGATACCTTTTTATAATTGCCGTTAATTACATTCGAAACCGTTACACTGCTTACGCCGGCTTCTTTTGCGATATCCTTTAACGTTATCATACCGATGCTCCTTTAAAATAGTTATTATAAGAACATTATACCCTATTTCCCCGGCAAAAAACAGTTAGCCTTTCTCATAATTTTTCTATGTTTATTTTTCTATGGGCACCCTCATCAGATAACTTTGGTGGGGTTTTATGTGACATATTATTTTTCCATCCCTTTTTTCCGTATCCAAAGGAACGCCGAAGTAATCCTCTTTTTCCCGAAAATGCTCTAATCCATAATTCTCAATCGGAAGAATTATTTCATATTCTTTGTCATCCGTCGAACAAACAACAAAGATAACCTCCTTTTCCGTAAATCTGGAGAAAGCAAATATGTAATCCTTATCCCAAAAAACCTGAAATCCCCCGTCCTGCATCGCCTGGGAATTTCTCTTCAGCCATGCCAGCTTCCGGTAGAATTCATAAATCTCCGCAAATTCCTCCTTCCGGTTCCAATTCATGGGATAACGGCAGCTCTCTATAGAATCAATCCCCCCCTCCAAAAGGATCTCATCTCCATAATAAACATTAGGACACCCCGGCAATGCAAACATCATCACGACCGCCCCTCTGTGCTCTTCCGTGTTCACCTCAGGATTATTATAAAGTCTGGTCACATCATGGCTGTTCAGCAGGTTGAACATCTGATACTGTACGGAGCAGGGAAGTTTCGCATAAAATTGTGTAATTCTTTCCGCCAACTGTTTCGCCGTCATTTTACAGGTTACGCGGCTGAGTATCGGGTTCCTTACATGAAATAAATCGATTTCCCCCACAAATTCACGAATCGGCCGGGCACAGCCGTAATAATTCATCGTTCCGTCCCATGCGTCTCCTTTCAGATCCTCCGAACAGTCCGCCCAGTCCTCCGCCAGCAAATAAATATCGGGATTTTCGGACTTAAGTTCCTGTCTTATCTCCTTAAGAACTTCCTCATGTACATCCGTCACCTCGTTTCTCGCCAGACAATCCGCCACATCAAATCTCCAGCCATCGATCCCGTAAGGCTCTTTCATCCACTTTTTAAGTACGGAGTTTCTATTCTTATATACCTTTCTTCTCAACTCCTCAGACCCATAGTTGAGCTTAGGCATAGTCTTCACTCCGCACCATGTATCATAATTTCCCTTTTCGTCCCAAAAATAAAACTTGCGAAGCGCCGATTCAGGATTTTGATACGCTCCCACACAAGCTTGATAAAATTCGTTCTCTTTATTGAACCACTGTGCGGCGGAGCTTGTGTGATTGATTGAAATATCCAGCATGAGCTTCATATCTCTCTCATGCAATTTTTTAATCAGCATTTTCAGCGCTGCGTCCCCGCCCAAATGAGTATCCACATGGTAATAATCCAGACTGTCATATTTATGCACCGAGGGGGATGTGAAAATAGGGTTCAGATATATGGCATTTATACCAAGCTCCGATAGATAATCCAGCTTCTTGATGACTCCCTCCAGGTCTCCCCCATAAAAATCAAGAGCGTGCGTCTGCCCATAGTCTGCAGCAGGCGTATTCCATTTTTTTACCCGAATGGCAGGATGCCCCTGATAGCTGTATTCCCCGTCCTTAACGCTGATTTTTTCATTTCCGTTGCAGAACCTGTCAGGGAAAATCTGATAAAAAACAGATTCCTTTATCCATTTGGCAGGATGATAGTCCGCAAGTATTACAAAGTCCCTCGATTCATCGGGAATATGATCCGTGATACGGTGCTGCGTATAATAATAAATTTTCTCTTCCGTAGCCAAGTAGAATTGGTAGCGGTATACCGGATCGTTTATCCGAACCTGCGCCTTATAATAATCCAATCCATTTTTCGTTTTAAACAACTTCATCTCTGTTAATTTTTCAATTCCAAATTCTCTAGAACGCAGAAGCACATGCTTTACACTTTTATTTTTCAACATTCTGATTTGTATATCGACCCATTCACCCTTTGCAGGATAAGGCTCGCTGACGTAATGTCCTGTTCCATCGGAATAGACACTTTGAAGCCATTTTTCCATAAGATTTATCCTCTTTCATTCTTCCTCTGCAAGCAGCAGTTCATGAATCGCTCCGTAAAGCTCAGCATTTATATTTAAGCTCAGCAAGCCTGTCAAAGCCCTGCCGCATGTGCTTTTTGTGATTATATTATAAATTTTCTCTTTTTCGCTATATTCGATTTTAGCCTTATCCAGCAGCAGAAAGCATCTCTCCGGTACTTTATTGCTTCCTAAGCGCATGCCCCCTTGAAAGGATATACTGACCTCTTCAGCAGCTCCTGCCTCTAATTCCAGCACTACTTCATTCCTTATCGTTTCATAGTAAAACGATAGTTCTGCTAATGTGTCATCTCTTTTTACCCATATCGTGTCCGGTTTTTCAAATCCGAGGAAGCGGATCCGGTATTTTCTTTTCTCCGGTATTAATTTCAAGTCGCCGTTTGCTCCATGGATCCGAAGCTCTCCGCCTTTCCTGTAATCCAGCTCAAACTGCGTGGTCACATACTCTCCCTTTTCAAAAAGCAGGCTGATACCATCGTCCTCATATAATTCGAATTCTCCGTCCGCCCCTGCGGCTACTATCAGTTCCAATAAGTCCTGATTATCCGCACCGTTTTCTCTCTTCTTATCACCATTAAGCGGTACAATGGCTCCCGCCTTAAGAAGCACAGGCATTTCCCCGATTCCCCGGTAAAGATCGATCCTGCGTTCGCCTCTGTAAATCATACCGGTGAACCAATCGATATACGTACCCTCCGGAATCCAAGCGCTCACCTTCGCCACCCGTATTGCATCGATAACAGGCGTGGTAATGGGAATGCAAAGCATCTGGTTTCCAAAAAAGTATTCATTCGGCATACGATACGCTTCCTCTTTTTCCGGATACTCATAATACAAGGGTCTTAACAGCGGGACCCCTTCCGAGGAAAAAACCTTGTTCATTGTATACAGATAGGGAATCAATTGATGCCTCAGGCGCAAGTACTTCGTAACGATCATATTGGTCTCTACGGAATAGTTCCATGGTTCCTTATGATTGAAAGGGCTTGCCGAGCTGTGTATACGGCAAATAGGAGAAAACGCGCCGAACTGAACCCAGCGGATCTGCAATTCTTCATCATATGCCCCCAGCATATGGCCGCCAATGTCATGGCTCCACCATCCGTATCCGATATTAGCCGCAGTCGCCGTAAAATATGGCTGAAACTTCAGAGTTTCCCACGATATAATAGAATCGCCGGAAAATCCCACCGGGTATCTGTGGCTTCCGACTCCGCCATACCTGGACAAAATCAGTGCCCTCTTATTTTCCTTTCCATTATCCAAGTAATGATAGTGGTTAAGAAGCCATAACGGATCTACTCCCGGCAGTCCGCTTTTCTCTCCCTGCTGCCAGTCCACCCACCAGAAATCCACTCCCATCGCTTCGTTAGGAGCATGCAGATATTGAAAATATGCCTCCAGAAATTCAGGATCAGAAATGTTGAAGTCTATGGGCTCCCGCCTCTTTGTATCCATACCGAGGGCTCCTGCCATTTCATCATAAGCCTCCTCATGTGACAAAACGCCTTCTGCCGGATGCACATTGAGAGATACCTGAAGCTTTTTTTCATGGAGCCATGTAAGAAGCCTCTCCGGCTCCGGAAACAATTCACGGTTCCATGTATATCCCGTCCATCCGCTCCCTTCGCCGGAAGCAATTTCGGTAATATGCCAGTCCATATCGATTACCGCCACGGACAGCGGAATCTCATTTTCCTCAAACCTTTCTATCAGCGCTTTATATTCCTCTTCCGTATATTTGTGATAACGGCTCCACCAGTTACCGAAAGCGAATCTGGGAAGCATGGGCGGCTTCCCTGTCATCCGGAAAAAGTCCTTCAGACATTCCTGATAGGCATGACCGTATCCAAAGAAGTAAATATCCTTGCCGATGCTTTTTCTCCCCGTCAGTTCACCGCTTTCTTTTATTAAATAAGAGGCGCTGTCATCCAGAACAGAATATCCCTGCCTCGAAATAATACTTTCCTCAAGCGTTACCGCCCCGTCCGTTTCATCCAGGGTTCTGGCAGTCCCCTTTAGCGTCAGGACCTCGTCGGTCCATTTCCATCTTCCGATATACTTGCCCGCCTCGTCCTTTATCCTGATGGTCAGAAAATCCTCCGCATTACTGTCCTTGTTATATTTAAGGCATATCCGCGCAGTTTCCAGAAACAGACTTCCCTCCGACTCCTCCAAACAATAATCGACGACAGGAAAATCCCGGAACCATACCACCTGCGTAGGCGCGTCCACAAAGTCCTCTTCCCGGTTGTATTCTATCCTAAGAAGCGCAGGGGTCAGCAATGTAATGCGAAGCTCTCCTCGGTGTACTATATTTTCTTCCAGTGCCCTTCCGCTGGCATCAATTCTATATATTTTCTTCATTCGTCCTTCTCTCACTCCTTAACGGCTCCTACCACGAGTCCCGTGGTGAAATATTTCTGCAGGAAAGGATAAATCAATAACAGCGGTATGACAGATACGACTATCTTTGCCGAATTCAGCGTCTTTTCGGATACCGCAAGAAATTCTTCCAGCTTTTTAATATCAGTTATTTTGGAAATATCAAAGGTGGTAGCTATCATTTGTATATAGGTCTGCAAGGGATAGTTATGTACCTTCGTTATGTACAGAATCCCCGAAAAAAAATCGTTCCAGTGCCCTACAATACAGAAAAGCACGATAGTAGCTATGCAAGGCTTCGATGCCGGTATAAATATATTCCATAAAATCTGAAATGGGGTAGCACCGTCAATCTCCGCCGCTTCTTCCAGCGATTTCGGTACGCTCCTGAAAAAGTTCATCATCAGGATAACATTCCCTGTACCCACCGCTCCCGGAAAAATCAAAGACCAGATGGTATTGATCATTCCCAGCTTCTGCACTACCATGTATGTAGGAACCATGCCGCCGTTGAACAGCATAGCAAATATCACGAATTTGATGTATATTTTCTGCGCACCGAAGTCTCTTCGGCTCTTGGATAAAGGATAGGCCATGGTAATTATTAAAAATATATTGAGCGAGGTACCTGCTATCACCCGTAACACCGAAATGAGAAAGGATCTCCAAAACTGTTGGTCATTCAATATCTTCTGATAAGAGCTCAGCGTGAAACTCACCGGTATAATTCCTACTTTACCGGCTGTAGCCGCCGCGCTGCTGCTAAAGGATAACGCCAACGTATTCAGCAGCGGAAGAAGGCAGCTTAGGCCCATCACTATCACCACCGCATAAATGAATACGGTCAGTAAATCTATTTTTTTCCGTTTTTTCATCTTTGTCCTCCTTAGAACATTCTCCGATCGGAAAATGTCGTGACCAATTTATTCGCAGCTAATATGAGTATCATTCCGACTACAGATTTAATCAATCCCACTGCCGTTCCCAGACTGTATTGCCTTTTTAACATACCCACTCTGTAAACATAGGTGTCCAGAATATCTCCCGATTCGTAAACGAGCGGATTGTATAGATTGAAAATCTGGTCAAAACCCGCATTCAAAATGTTTGGCAGGGCCATCGTCAGCATAATGAGGATAATCGGCATGATTCCCGGCAAGGTGATATACAAAAGCCTTTTCCACCGGCTTGCCCCGTCAATGGATGCCGCTTCATACAGCCCCGGATCTATTCCCGTAAGCGCCGCCAGATAAATGATCGAGCCATAACCGAATTCTTTCCAGCTGTCGGTAGTAACCATTATCGTTCGGAACCATTGGTTGCTTCCCAAAAACATAACAGGCTCCATTCCTATTGCCGTCAGCAGTACATTGACCGGCCCGTCATAAGAAAATATACTTTGGACTACCGCAGCAAACACTACCCAAGACAAAAAATGAGGCATATATACAACTGTCTGAACCGTTCGTTTAAAAAACTTCACTTTTATTTCATTCAGCATCAGGGAAAAGCAGACCGGAATAAGGATTCCAAGCATAATCTTCCCAAGCGATATGATAATTGTATTAACAAAAATCTGTCTGCTATCCGGGAGGCTGAAGATAAATCTAAAATTATCAAGCCCTACCCATTTAGATTCCAAGATCCCCTTTACCGGGCTGAAATTCTGAAATGCCATCACAATTCCAGCCATAGGAATAAAATTGAAAATGATTAAAAATATCATCCCCGGAAGCATCATAAAATGATAATATGCTTGCTTTTTCGGTCTATTCATAAATAACCCATACCTTTCTTCACAGTCCGCGATCCCCGAAAAATGCCTGAACCGATATGATAAGCTAAACCGGCTCAGGCCTAATGTTCAGTGCTAATTAATCGCTTCGTTCACTTCCTCTGTGATTTGCTGTCCTCCCGCATTCATCCATTCTTCTGCAAAAGTATCGAATTCATCTACACTTATTTCGTTTGTCACTATTTTAAGAATGGTGGTTCTTTCCAGAGTTCTTAAACTTTCCCACATCAGCGACATAGAATCTGTCTGGCTGAAGAATACCGGCTGTACAATATTTACCTCGGTATCATTCATGAGCTTGCTCGCTACCATACGGGCATTGTAGTCCAGCCAGTTCGCTTTTTCAGGCTTTTCCTTATTGTTTACCGCTTCCAGGTATTTCGTGCAGGACTCATACAAGGAATGTTCATAGGCATTCATTTCGTCCGGATTTCTCGTTCCGTCGATAGCTTCGCTGATGTGCTGATATGCACGCGCAGCAGCATCGTACCAGTCGAATCCGCCGATTACCTCCACACCGTAGCCATGAGCTACATAATCCAGATATTCCTTACATTCCGCACTTTCATCCGTATACGCCGCATCTCCCTGATTGTAATCCAAGGTGATTGATTTCGCTTTTACGAGAAGTTCCGGATGCTCAAACCCTTTTCGTACTACGAAATAATTCTGATTGGGATTTCCCGACCACATGGTTACCTTGTTATCCGAACCTGTGGGCAGAATATAAGCACGCCATTCCACATCGGGATTCAGCTCATAGGAACCGGCCAAATCATAGGGTGCCCACCAGCCGCAAAAATAGGAACCGCATTTTCCATCCGTCACAAGTGCCTTGATATCGTCATAGGTCCTGACCGCCAGCTGCTGGTCGATCACGCCTTCCTTATACCAGTCCGCAAGCACTTGCAGTCCCTGCTTCATCTCCGGCTGCACCGAGCCGTATACCGCAGTTCCGTCCTTGCCCTCCACCCATTGCTCGGGGTAGGCGCCGAAGCTTGTAAAAATATTATTGGCTTTATATGCTCCCGAATAGTTTCCGTAAATATAATTAGTGTCTCCGTCCACGCACAACGGAATTCCTACGGTCTTCCCTGCACCGTTCTCTCCCGGGTCCTGTTTTACAAAGGCCTTAACGATATTCTCTATATCTTCCAAGGTCTTGGGCTCCTCCAGACCGAGCTTATCCATCCAGTCCCCCCTAAGCCAGAGCATCTCCGGTCCGCTGGAAATAGCCGTTGTGGGAATTGCATATAATTTTCCGTCTATGGTTGCCATATCCAGGGACCGATTATCGTTGGACGCATAGATTTCCTTCATCAAATCGCTGGCACAGTTATTGTATGCCTCGGTTAAATCCTCCAGCATATCGTTCTCGGCCAATTCCTTGAAGTCGTCATAGGTAACGTTCATAATATCCGGAATATCTCCACTGGTGATTGCCATGGAAACCTTTTGATTATAGTCGTTATCGTCTGCCGCTTCGAATGCGTTCTTATTTTGTATGTTCAATTTGGATTTCATGAATCTTGTATAGGCGCTTTCCTCCGCCGTATCCGTACTGCCTTCCGGATATGCTACATCGGCACGCACTCTCAGACCGATCGTATAGGTGACCGTTTCAGGGTAGGGCTCATAAGTCGATGTAGCTGCTAACTGCCACGGGTCCAAAGTACCGTCTTCGGATGCAGCTGCGGCATTCTGCGCCCCGGTATCCTTTATATCCGTAATTGTATCCACGCTACCGGAACTGCCTGCGCATCCTCCTAATAGCCCCGTTACCATCGTCATTGCCAGCAGCATCGAAAATATTTGCTTTAACTTTTTACTCATTCTTAACCTCCACACAATTTTACTACATTATTTGTTCGATTTTAGTTTAGCGCTTAACTTTATATTATTATATTATATGTTTATATAATTTTCAATATTTTTTTATTTTTTATATAATTTGCATATTTATTATTCTTTTTTTTATAATTATACTTATAAATAGGTTTAGCGTTTTACCATGAGCAAAAGTGCCTTCGCGCACGTAGCTGCGCATCCATTTTGATGTAATAGGAACACCTTCCTATTACATCAAAAAAGACCAACTACCATTTGCGATATGAACCGACCCCAAAAAGTTAGACCAAAAAAAGCTAACGATTGGGAGGTCGGTTTTTTCATGGCAAAATATTCTTTTCAAACTAAGAAAGAAATTGTTACAACATATTTGAATAGTAATAAAAGTTA
>JAEWPN010000135.1 GCA_023399455.1 Bacillota bacterium | reverse complement strand
AGCAGAGGAAACAGGCTGATGAGCTGCAGGCTCTGTCTGAGCACATTTGGAAGCGTAGTATCGTCAGCCCTGTCGTCATAGGAATATAGCGTCAGAACGCTTCTTGCCAAAGTATTCATCATATCCTTGCTGGGAGCCTTCATGATGATATCGCGGACGAAGCTTGTGGGCAAGCTTCTGTAATAGGCGAGCAGAGCTGTAAAATCTGCCAGTTCTTTTTCCGTAGGCAATTTATCAAACAATAAGAGATAAGTTGTCTCTTCGAAACCGAAGCGGTTGTCTTTTGTAAATCCGGCAACGAGGTCTTTTACATTGTAGCCGCGATAAAATAGATCTCCGTGAATCGGCACCTGAACGCCGTCCACCATTTTGCTGGCACGCACGTCGGAAATCCGCGTGAGTCCGGCAAGCACCCCTTTTCCATTTAAATCACGAAGTCCTCTCTTTACATCATATTTCGTAAAAAGCTCGGTCTCGATAATGTCGGCTTTTTCGCTTAGCTTCGCCAACTGTACGATTTCCGGTGTAACTTCGGAATAAACATTGTGATCCATAAGATAGTCCTCCTTTCGCTGATACTCAATACCCCCCGCAAATGAGAGGCTGGAATTATAAACTGTCAACAGGTCAATAATATCATAAAAATACTTATAAAAATAGATAAAATGAAATATTTAACTAAAAAGTTGAAAAAAATCTATCTATTAACAGTATATTAAAAAACTGAAAAACAGATGCATCTTTCTTTTTTTTTCATTTCATATTAGAATAAGATTTATAGAAGAAAATGGAGGAAAGTTTTATGACGAACGAAGAAATCCTGCGGCATATAGATCATACGCAGCTAAAGGCATTTGCAACATGGAAGGATATCGAGACTTTATGCGAGGAGGCGCTGGAATACAAGACCGCTTCTGTGTGTGTTCCTCCTGCTTACGTGAAACGCATTCACGACGCATATGGAGAAAAAATCAATATTTGCACGGTTATCGGATTTCCCTTGGGCTACAGCGTGACGACGGCGAAAGTGACGGAGGCTGAGGAGGCTGTAAAGGACGGTGCTCGTGAAATCGATATGGTGGTAAATATCAGCGATGTGAAAAACGGTCTGTTCGATAAGGTGGAGGGTGAAATCCGCACGATAAAGAAGGCTTGCGGTGAGAATATTCTGAAAGTAATTATCGAAACATGCTATTTGACTGAAGAGGAGAAAATCGCACTATGCAAGACGGTGACAGCAGCGGGCGCAGATTACATCAAGACCTCTACGGGCTTCGGAACGGGCGGTGCGACGCTTGAGGATGTAAGGTTGTTCAAGGATCATATCGGAGCAGAGGTAAAAATAAAGGCAGCGGGCGGGGTAAAGACGAGAGAAGATTTGGAAGCATTCCTAAATGAGGGGTGTGAGCGAATCGGAACTTCCTCCGCAGTAGGAATATTAAATGCCGGAAAGGCAGAGAGCTATTGATGGTTCAGGACAGACTTACAAAACTACGCTACTGTATGAAGGAGAAGGGAATTGATTTTTATATGATTCCGACCTCGGATTTTCACGGTTCCGAGTACGTGGATGATTATTTTAAGGTAAGGGAATACTTTTCCGGCTTTACAGGTTCTAACGGCACCCTTGTAGTAGGGCACGACATGGCGGGGCTGTGGACGGACGGAAGATATTTCATTCAGGCCGAAAACGAGCTTGCAGGAAGCGGAATCGAGCTTTTCCGGATGATGGAAGAAGGTGTGCCTGATATTCCCGATTTTCTTAAGGAAAATATGAAGAACGGACAGACCCTCGGCTTCGACGGGCGGACGGTGAGCTGCAAAGAAGGAAAAGAGCTGGAACGGAAGCTGAAAGGTATGAAAATCCGTATTTCCTACGAGGAGGATGTTGCAGGAAACTTATGGCAGGAGAGACCCTTTCTGCCGGCACACGAGGTCATAGTCCTTCCGGAGGAAATAAGCGGACAGAGCATGGAGGAGAAGCTTCTTACGGTCAGGGAAAAGATGAAAACATCCGGAGCAGCATACCTCATGCTGAGCAAGCTCGACGATTTGATGTGGCTTATGAATATAAGGGGTAATGATGTGGCTTGCAATCCCGTGGCACTTTCCTACGGCTTTCTTACGCCGGAGGAGCTGTATCTTTTCATACAGCCCCAGGAGATTACAGCAAAGTTCACAGAATATGCATCGAAAAACCATATCGTAATCGAGGACTATGAAAATACTGAAAGATTCCTCGGCGGTTATGACTATGAAGGGAAAGTGCTTCTGGACGAAGGGAATATCAATTATACTTTATATAAGATTTTGTCGGACAAAGCGGAATGTGTTTTTGAAAGCAATCCTACGGAAGCCCTGAAGGCAGTAAAAAATAAGATCGAGCTTTCCCGAATGGAAGAGATATATCTTAAGGACAGTGCAGCTGTTATAAAATTTATCTGCTGGCTTAAGAAAAACGCGGGAAAAGAGAAAATTACGGAGCTTACTGCGGCGGAATATTTAGACGGTCTGCGAAGAGAAATCCCTGGATTTCTCGATCTGTCCTTTCCGACCATCAGTGCTTATAAGGAAAACGCCGCTATGATGCATTATGAGGCGTTGCCTGAGAGCGCGAAGGAAATAAAGGCGGAGGGAATGCTGCTGGTTGATTCCGGCGGACAGTATATGGGCGGAACTACCGACGTGACGAGAACTGTCGTCTTAGGGGAAATCAGCCCCGAAATAAAGAAGCACTTCACCAAGGTCACTATCGGCATGTTACAGCTTACGCAGGCTCGATTTCTCTATGGATGTACAGGAAGAAATCTGGACATATTGGCGAGACAGCCGTTATGGGATATCGGAATCGATTATAAATGCGGAACCGGACATGGAATCGGCTATATACTCAATGTACATGAAGGCCCTCAGAGTATTCGCTGGCGTTTTGCAAAGGGAGCAGCGGAAGCGATCATTGAGGAGGGGATGGTCATTTCTAACGAACCGGGTGTCTATATCGAAGGCAGCCATGGGATACGTACGGAGAATGTCATTGTGGCTAAGAAAGGAGAAAAGAATGCGGACGGTCAGTTCATGTGTTTTGATACCCTTACTTTTGTGCCTATCGACAGAGACGCTATCGATACGGAGTTTATGCAGCCGATAGATGTGGAACGACTAAACAGTTACCATGCAGAAGTTTATAAAAGAATGAAAAAGTATCTGACGGAAGAGGAGGAGGCGTGGCTGAAAGAGGCTACAAGGCCTATGGAAATATAAATATTTAAGATTAATAGCTTAAGAGAAGTTTCTCAACAAAGAAAGAGGGGGGTATCCCAAGTCATGTAATGGCTTGGAATACCCTTTCTTTTTATGTATCTAGAAAATATAATTTTAAATGCCGGTTGACAATAAGCATCTGTTTATAGTAAGCTATAATGAGTTAGTCCGGACTAACTTTTGTTTCTTCAAACTAAAAGTTGGAACTCGCTAATCTTAATTACATAGTAATTTTATATTGTATTTTATCATAGCGAGGAAAGCGAGCATATATACAAGGAGATTATATATGAAAAAATTAAATTTACTTAAAATAACTGTATTTACAACAGCTTTTGCCATGATGCTCATGAGCTGTGCAAATTCAAGCAATGAAACCGCCGCTCCAGAAACCAGCCAGCAGGAAAGTGAAACCGCCGCTCCTGAGGCAAGTCAGGAGGAAAGTGAAACTACTGCTCCCGAAACCAGTCAGGAGGAAAGTGAGCCTGCCGAAGTCACGACAGTTGAAATCACAGATGTTCATGGAACGGTTACTGTTCCCATAAATCCCAAGAATGTAGTGGCTTTGGATAATAGAACCTTTGAAACTTTAGCAGATTGGGGAATTGAATTAGCGGCGGTTCCAAAGGGAGTAATGCCTGCGGATTCGTCATATGTAAGTGATGATTCTGTTCAGGATATTGGGAATCACAGCGAACCAAATCTTGAAATTATAGCGGCGGTAGACCCTGAACTTGTTATTGTAGGTCAAAGATTTGCCGGTTATTATGAAGACATAAAAGCGTTAGTGCCAAATGCTGCTGTTATTGACCTTAATTTTGATGTCTCCGAGGAAGCGGAGGCACCGGGAGATAACTTAATAAACGGACTTAAGGACTCTACCATTGCATTGGGAAAAATTTTTGATAAAAATGATGAAGCCGAACAATTGGTAGCCGATTTTGATAAAGCTATTGAAGATGCAAAGTCTGCGTATAATGGCACAGACACCGTTATCAGTGTTGTAGTTTCCGGCGGAGAGATTGGTTTTTCTGCTCCTCGTTCCGGACGTGTCTGGGGGCCGATGTATGAAGTTTTTGGATGGGTCTCAGCATTAGAGGTTGACGGCGCTACTTCAGATCATCAAGGTGATGATATTTCTGTTGAAGCTATCGCGCAAAGTAATCCGGGCTGGATTTTCGTACTGGATCGTGACGCGGCAATATCTTCTGCAGAGGATGCAGTTCCTGCTCAGGATGTGATCGATAATTCTCCTGCCCTTCAAAACACAACGGCCGTTACGGAGGGACAGATAATATACGCACCGAACGATACCTATACAAATGAGTCAATACAAACTTATTTAGAGTTATTTGGAGATCTTGCAAGCGCTTTGGCAAAGTAGTATAAAGGAGTGTAACAAAGTGCCTAAAAACACAGTACATAAATTCACAGGGGCTGAGGTTTCTCAGCCCCAGCATTATAATTACAATAAAATATGGACAAAGCCTTTTATACTAGCAGTTATTATTGTTTTTATTTTAGGTATTATATCATTGTTTACCGGAGTTTATGATATACAAGGACAAGAAGATGGGATGGATATGTTTTTCATAACCCGTGTTCCAAGAACAGCGTCATTAATGCTTACCGGCGCGGCAATGTCGATGTCAGGACTGGTAACGCAGCTTATCACCCAGAATCGCTTAGTGGAACCTACCACAACCGGAACAATTGAATGGGCAGGCCTGGGACTTGTTTTTGTTTATTTGGTATTTCCTGCGCCGACTTTGGTTTTAAGAATGACGGGGGCGATTGTTTTTTCTTTTATAGGAACTATGATTTTCTTTTTGTTTTTAAGAAGAGTTAAACTTCGTTCGTCTTTAATTGTTCCGATCATAGGAATGATGCTTGGAGCAGTCATTTCTGCAATTTCCACTTTTATCGGACTCGTTTTTCAAATGACGCAAAATATTGAAACCTGGTTTGTAGGTTCTTTTGCGCCGGTTCAAATCGGAAGATATGAATATCTATGGTTAATCGTGATAGTTACTTTTTTTATTTTTATTTATGCGGATAGATTGACTCTGGCCGGATTAGGGGAAGATGTTGCAACAAGCCTTGGGGTAAATTATAACAAGATTGTTATTTTGGGCACCGGTCTTATTTCCTTTGCAGTTGGGATTGTTGCGGCTGTTATCGGAAACTTGCCTTTTTTAGGACTAATTGTACCGAATATTATTTCAATGTACCGAGGCGATGATCTTAGGAGTAATCTGCCTTGGGTATGTGTATTGGGAATGGGGGCCATCACCCTTTGTGACATCATTTCCCGCACGATCATAATGCCCTTTGAAGTTCCTGTCTCTTTGATACTTGGAACTGTGGGAGCGGTTATATTTATTGTTATCTTGTTGAAACAAAGGAGGCTGAGATGAGCGGGTTTGTTTATAATAAAAATAGATCGGCCAGAGCTTTTCGTTCTAAGAAAGAGGAAAAACGTTATTGGATTTTGCTTGTAACATTGGTTGCGTTAGGGGTGCTTGCTTCCTACGGGCTTTTGGTTTATGATAATCCTGTGCCGTTAGATTCCCCTTCTTTTATTCCGGTTGTGAAGAGAAGGATGGTAGCGATTACAGCAATGATTATTTCTGCAATTTGTCAAAGTTTAGCTACAGTTGCCTTCCAATCGAGTACGAATAACAGGATTATAACACCTTCACTTCTAGGGTTTGAAGCACTTTATGGGGCAATAAATACCAGTACAATGTTTTTCTTCGGTGCCAGTGTATTTGTGAATTTCAGCGGCATTGAATCATTTCTATTTAAAGTTGCCATTATGATTTTGATGTGCCTGATGCTTTATGGATGGCTGCTTTCCGGAAAGTATGGAAATTTACAGCTCATGCTCTTGGTTGGAGTTATTATTGGAACCGGTCTGAAGTCTGTGTCATCTTTTATGAGAAGACTTCTGGCGCCGTCTGAATTTGATGTTTTACAGGCGAGATTGTTCGGCTCTGTCAATAATGCGGAGGCTGAGTACTTTCCCGTTGCAATTCCCATTGTAATAATTGCGGCATTACTTATCCTTGCCTATTCTAAAAAACTAAATGTATTGTCACTTGGAAAAAGTGCCAGTACTTCTTTGGGGGTTAATCATCAATTTGGGGTAATATATACCCTTGTATTAGTTTCTGTTCTGATGTCAATTTCAACCTCTTTAGTCGGTCCGCTTACTTTTTATGGATTTTTAGTTGCGACTTTAACTTATCAGGCAGCGCCGACTTATGACCACAGATATATTTTCCCAATGGCACTTGCGATAGGCTTTTTGATAATAACCGGCTCATATTTTTTTATGTATCATATTTTCAGGGCGCAAGGTGTAGTTTCCGTTATTATTGAAATGTTTGGGGGAATTGTATTTCTGATTGTAATGTTAAGAAAGGGAACTTTATGATAAATATTCTTAATGCGAGAAAGAACTATACGGATGAGGTGGAAATAGGTCCTTTAAATATTCAAATACCGAAGGCTGGCCTTACGTCTTTGATCGGCCCCAATGGCGCAGGAAAATCTACGGCCCTTTTGATGATCGGAAGACTTCTGAATATGGACGAGGGGCAAATAGAGATAGCCAATATGGATGTTTCTAAATCGAAATCAGAAGATCTGGCAAAAGTTCTGACTATTTTACGGCAAGAAAATCATTTTGTAACAAGACTTACTGTCAGACAATTAGCTGGCTTTGGACGGTTTCCTTATTCAAAGGGCAGATTAACAAAAGAGGATGAGTCGATTATTTCTAAATATATTGATTTTTTGGATCTGACTGATTTAGAAAATAGGTATTTAGACGAGCTTTCCGGCGGTCAAAGGCAAAGGGCGTATGTGGCAATGGTTTTGTGTCAGGAGACGGAATATGTATTGTTGGATGAGCCTCTGAACAACCTTGATGTTGCCCGTTCCGTTCAAATGATGGAGCATTTGAGGCATGCTGCCAATGAATTTGGGCGGACCATTCTCACGGTAATGCATGATATAAATTTTGCAGCCAAATATTCTGACAGGATCTGTGCTATGAAAGCAGGACGGATTGCCGCCTTCGGAACGGTGGAAGATATTATGGATCCGGAACTTTTGACAAATATTTTTGAAACAAAAATAGAAATCATCGATGGCCCTTATGGACCAATAGCGATTTATTGACATTCTGATATTTTTTATAGAGCGGATTGCAGGTCAGGTCAAAAAAGAGTATCAAAAAATTAACAGTTGTATTTTATATGTAGGTTGGATATAATAATAGTAGCCTGAAATGTTCGATAACTCTTGTTATTTTGAACCTACAGATACTTTAAACGGGATTCCTACATTGCCTTATCGCTGTCAAGCCCCCACTCGAAAGAGGATTGGAG
>JAEWPN010000130.1 GCA_023399455.1 Bacillota bacterium | reverse complement strand
ATTCATTATTACTGTGGTATAATTGCATAGTAGTGTTAGGAAATAAAAACCAAAAGTAAACGGAGGCTGAGACGACAAAATGGTACATCATATTGTATTTTGGAATTTGAATGAAGAATTATCCGAGAAGGAAAAAAAAGAGGCAGCAAAAGCTGTTAAGAAGCAGTTAGAGGGTGTAAAATCCGAGGTGTCGGGAGTGCTTTCCCTGGAAGTAGTGATCGATGAACTGCCTTCGAGCAATAGAGATATAGCGTTGATTTCTGCTTTTGAATCGGTGGAGGCCTTGAATGCTTATCAGAAACATCCGGCACATGTTAAAGCGGCTTCGTATGTGGGAAGCGTTACATACAATAGGTCATGTTTTGATTATGAAGAGAGATAAGAGAGGTTAAATGTGAAGGATAGCAGCAATAAAGTGAAGTTAATAACGATAGGAATTGCAGTGGTGCTCATCGTTATCATCTGCGGCATCAGCTTTATCGTACACGAAATCGACAGACGGGAAATGCTGGACACGAACAGTAAGCTTCAGACGGATATTATGGAATATGCCAATAGTACGCAGGGTAAAGATGCGCAGAATATTGATGATTCCGAGATAAAGGAGCAGGAAGAGGAGAGCGAAACGGAAGGCGAAGAAGCAACTGGGGAGCCGGCTGTGGTGATAGAGGAAGATGAGGACATCCCGGAGGAAAGCATTATTGATGAGGAGCAGGCCGCTGGAAGAGACAATGGGAAGACAACCGCGAAATGGCAGAAGGAGGCTTCTGAGAATTTATCCACAGTAGAAATCGATATGTCCAGACAGATGTCTGAAATGAGGGGATATTGGGAAGACGGAAATATGGAGGCGGTGGAGGATCTGGCATATCTGCCCAGATATAGAGCCGCGTCACAGAAGCTTTCCGGCTCCGTTAAGTATTATTATTTCGGAGATACGGATGAAAATAACCGACCAAGCGGTAAAGGACTTGCAATATATGCTGATAATCAGTATTATTATGGTGAGTGGAAAAATGGCGTCAGAAGCGGAGACGGAATGTGGATCAAGTATTATGTGTACGATCAGAACGTAAAAGCGAAGGATAGTTTGTATTTGCAGCATAGCTATTCTGGAAGCTGGAGCAATGACCTGCCGAATGGAGAAGGTGCTGAGCACTATGATTTCATTGTGGAAAACATGGAGGCGAACGTAGGCTACAACCGAAATTTTATAGGCAATTTTAAGGATGGTCTTTATGACGGGGAGATTTATATTACCAATTACTATAAAGACAATAACATCAAAGAGTGGAGCGGTACGGCGAAGAACGGCGTATGGCAGTCCTTGGGCGAGAAAGATAAGAAAGGACAGTATCCGGTAATCGTTGAATTGACAAATAAAGACAACTATCAATGGGTAACCGAAAAAGAGAACGTAAATCAAGGGGTAAACGGATTGATATCCGCGGCGAAACAATAATTTGCCGGACAAAAAAAGAGTGCGGGAGGGGTAACAATGCCTTGGTGTCCGAAATGTAAAAACGAATATAGAGAAGGCGTAACGGTATGCGCCGATTGCGGGGTAGAGCTTAAAGACACGTTAGAAGGAAGTGTGGACGAGCCTCTTACCTTTGGAGAGAAGGAGCAGATGGAGAGGCTGAAAGAATTTCTGCATTTTAACCAGATAAAGTCGGCATATACATCCTTCGATTTGAAAGATGAGGTGTACGAGCTGTTCGTAAGCGGTGAGGAACGGCGTAAAGCGGCGCTTGCAGTCGATGTGTTTTTTAAAGAGGAAAAGGAAAAAGAGAAAGCGGAAGGGGGAGAGCCCGCCGCAGACGGCGATGTGGTGCCGCTTTCCTTAACCGGTCGGGGGAAAGGGGTTTACCAAAATAGTGCCAAGAAGGCGGAGGAGAATCGTTCTTCTGCGTATTTGCTGTTGATTCTGGGAAGCGTTGGGCTGATCGCGATTATCCTGATTTTTGCAGGAGTTATTCCGGTATCCATCAATATCATGAACCGGTATATGATCTGCGGTGTGATGGGTGTTCTATTCGTGTTGTTCGTGGTGATGGGAGTCGTATCCATGAAGTCCTCGAAGATACTGGCGCAAAAGGCGGAATCAGAAAACAATCTGACCAGCGAAATCACGAAATGGTGTTCGGAGAACCTGACTGCAGAAAGCGTGGATGCAGGACTTTTTGAGGACGTGGAAGAAGAAAGTGAGGAAAGCCGGTATTTCAAACGGGTGGATAAGATGAAGAAGCAGATCTCCTATCAGTTTATGAATTTGGACGAAGGCTTTTTGGATTCCTTTACCGACGATTATTATCAGAATATTTTCGAATAGGATTCCGAGGATCTATGAAAATAACGATTATAGCAGTAGGAAAAGTAAAAGAGAAATATTATCGGGACGCAGTTTATGAATATGCGAAGCGGCTTAACAAGTACTGCCGTTTTGAAGTGATAGAGGTGGACGACGAGAAAACGCCTGACAAAGCGAGCGAAGCCGTGGAGGAGCAGATCAGGGAGAAGGAAGCCGAACGCATTATGAAATATATAAAGGATGATGCATATGTCATTACTTTGGAGATTCGCGGGAACAAATTGGATTCGGTGGCTTTTGCCGATAAGCTGAATAAGCTCGCTGTTTATGGGAGAAGCCATATACAGTTTGTCATAGGCGGCTCGCTCGGACTATATAAGAAAGTATCTGACCGTGCGGATGAGAAACTCAGCTTTTCGGATATGACATTTCCGCATCAGCTCATGCGCGTGATATTGGCGGAGCAGATATATAGGGCTTACCGTATTATAAGCGGGGAACCCTATCATAAATAAAAAGCTATGATACGCTTGGTACGAAAAAGGAGAAGCCGGAAAGCTATGAGAATGTATGATTTGATCATGAAGAAAAGAAACGGGGGCAAGCTGGCCAAAGAGGAAATCGAATATATGGTAGGCGGTTTTACCGATGGGCAGATTCCTGATTACCAAATGTCCGCGATGATGATGGCGATTTACTTTGTAGGTATGGATAAGGAAGAGACCCTGCACCTTACGATGGCAATGGCTAACAGCGGCGATATGCTGGATTTATCCCTAATTGAAGGAATCAAGGTGGATAAGCACAGTACGGGAGGGGTGGGAGACAAGACCTCTCTTGCTTTGACGCCTATGGTTGCGGCTTGCGGCATCAAAGTGGCCAAAATGAGCGGACGGGGTTTAGGACATACCGGAGGGACCATTGACAAGCTGGAGAGTTTTGAAGGATTTTCAACGGGGATTTCGGAGCGTCAGTTTATTGATAATGTGAACAAAATAGGCATCGCTATTATGGGGCAGACTGCAGATCTGGCTCCTGCGGATAAGAAGCTGTATGGCCTTCGGGATGTGACGGCTACGGTGGATAACATGTCCTTGATTGCCAGTTCCATTATGAGCAAGAAGCTGGCATCGGGTGCGGATGCGATCGTGTTGGATGTAAAAACGGGAAGCGGCGCATTTATGAAGGAGGAGAAGGATGCCTTTTCTTTGGCGAAGGAGATGGTGGAGCTCGGCAAAAATGCGGGCAGAAAAGCGGTAGCGGTTGTGTCCGATATGGACCAGCCGCTTGGATATGCGGTGGGAAACTCTCTGGAGGTGAAGGAGGCAATCGATACTCTGAAAGGAAATGGTCCTGCGGATTTCCTGGAGCTATGTCTGACGCTTGGTTCTTATATGGTCGAGCTTGGCGGTCTCGCGGCGGATGAAAAGGATGCAAGGAAGATGCTCGAGCAGACCATCGCAGACGGTTCGGCGCTGAAGAAGCTTGCACAGTTCATAGAGGCACAGGGCGGAGACCCGAAAGCGGTATACGAATCCGATTTACTTCCCAAGGCAGATTTCGTAGAGGAAATTGCTTCTCCCAGAGAAGGATATATTAAAAAAATCGTATGCGATGAAATCGGCATCTGCTCGCTCATTTTAGGAGGGGGCAGAGAGACGAAGGAAAGCGACATCGATTTGGCGGTAGGGCTTGTACTTAAGAAAAAGGCAGGGGATTATGTGAAAGCGGGAGAATCTCTTGCAGTTATTCATGGAAATGACAGGGAGAAGATGGAGGCGGCGAAGGTGCGTTTCATAAACGCCTATTCCTTCTCTGAGAAGCCGGTAGAGAAGCAACCGTTCATTAAAGGTATTATTAGATAAAATGAAACATATATTATTCCATGATGAGAAACCATAAGCAAAGCGGAAAGCAAAAATTGGAAAGAAAAAAAGAAGTCATTGTGGAGTCTCTCAAGCTACCGAAGGATTCTGTGCTTGGAGCTTCCATAGTAACGATAACGGGAAATACGGATGCCTTTGTGGAAAACTACAGAGGCATCTTGGAGTATTCCGAGGAATTGATCCTGTTGCAGGGCAAGACCTGTCAGATCAGCATTATAGGCAAGAGAATGTCCATCGATTATTATACCAATGAAGATATGAAGATAAGCGGATATATCGAATGTATCCGTTACCATAATTCCTACTGACGATGAAACGGCACCGGCGGCAATATAAAAGAATGAGGGAGTTATCGCGTATATGCTTCAGCTGATACAATATTTAAAAGGATATGTCTGTATTAAGGTATGGGGATATTCCCCGGAACGGTTTATGAATTTGTGCAGTAATCACGATATATTTCTATGGAATATCGTAAACCATGGAGATTATTACACGATGTGCATTACCATAAGCGGATTTCGTATGCTGAAATCCATCGTAAAAAAGACAGGAACAAGGGTAGCCATACAAAAGCGTTGTGGACTACCTTTTTTTGTGCCGAAAATGAAGAAAAGAAAGATATTCCTGTTCGGGCTTTTGGGAAGTATCGTCTTTTGGATATGGATGTCCACCTTCATATGGGCAGTAGACCTAAATGGGAATCATACCATTACTGACGACATATTCTTTGACTTTCTGGAAACGAATAATATATACGTTGGCATGAAGCGTAAAAATGTAGACATAGAAGAGCTGGAGAAGAAAATCAGGCAGGACTTTGAAATCGTCACGTGGACCTCTGCTAAAATCGAGGGGACGCGGCTGGAAATTCAGATAAAAGAAAACGAGGTAGATACGAAAGAGAACGATGAGGAGGATGACAACCCGTTCGGTTCGGATCTGGTGGCGGAGAACGATGGTGTCATTGTCAGCATGGTGACGAGAAAGGGTATCCCCAAGGTGGCGGTGCAGACAGAAATTAAAAAAGGAGATGTTCTTGTCTCGGGCAGCGTGCCGGTATATAACGAGGACGCTACTGTTAAGAAATACCAGTATTATAAAGCAGATGCAGATATTTTTATTCAAAGAACGCTGCAGGAAAAGGAAGAGCTGCCCCTCACATATGAACAGAAAAATTATACGGGGGAAATTAAAAAGGAATATTTTATGTCCGTACTTACGAAGGATATCGTTTTTCGAATAGGAAAGGTGAAATATGTAAAATATGATAAGGTGACGGATAAAAAGCAGGTAAAACTACTGGAAAACTTTTATCTGCCCCTCTATTATGGAAGCAGTATAAATAGAGAATACGTATTGGAAAATAATATTTATGAAAAAGAAGAGATAAAAAGTATTTTTTCTGAGAAATTAGAGAAATTTATCGGAAGTTTAGAGGAAAAAGGGGTTCAAATAATCGAAAAAAATGTTACAATAAGTAAGAAAAACAAAAAATGGCAGATGGATATGAATTTTCAAATTGTAGAGAAGACGGGAAAGAGCGTTCCTATCGTGCCTGAAGCGACCCAGCCGGAGGGTGAAACGCCTGAGGACGAGACGACAAACGAGGTTTTGGATTAGATAGGAAGAGGCAGAGGATTTGTGCATGGAACATTATGAGAGCCGGATGGAATTACCGGTGGAGCATATGCGTAATATATTCGGGAATTATGATAATTATATTAAGAAGATAGAAAATGATTTTCATGTAACGATTATAGACAGAGATGGAGC
Source organism: Bacillota bacterium (assembly GCA_023399455.1). Taxonomy (GTDB): domain Bacteria; phylum Bacillota; class Clostridia; order Lachnospirales; family Lachnospiraceae; genus Kineothrix; species Kineothrix sedimenti. Next base: position 2,782 of record JAEWPN010000130.1, on the reverse strand, counting down.
GGTCAAGGTATCCGGCGGCGAGAAAGACGTAAGAAAAGCGGAAAGTATCGTAAAGCAGCTGATTGAATTATCGAAGAGAGGAAATATAATCCAGGAACAGAATGTGGATTATGCAATAACGATGGGAATGGAAGATAAAGAAGATGTACTGATAGAAATGGATAACGACTGCATATGCCATACGGTGAGCGGAAAGCCCATCAAGCCGAAGACTCTTGGGCAGAAGCAATATGTGGATGCTATCCGCAATAACATGATTGTATTCGGCCTTGGCCCCGCTGGAACGGGCAAGACTTATCTGGCTATGGCAATGGCTATTACAGCCTTTAAGAACGAAGAGGTTAGCCGCATCATATTAACCCGTCCGGCCATAGAGGCGGGGGAGAAGCTGGGCTTTCTTCCTGGAGATTTGCAGAGCAAGGTGGATCCTTATTTAAGGCCTCTGTACGACGCATTGTATCAGATTATGGGAGCGGAAAGCTTTGCGAAGAATATGGAAAAGGGGCTGATAGAGGTAGCACCTCTCGCCTACATGAGGGGACGGACGCTGGATAACGCCTATATCATTTTGGACGAAGCGCAGAACACTACACCGGCTCAGATGAAGATGTTTCTGACGAGAATCGGCTTTGGTTCCAAGGTAATCATAACGGGTGACGCTTCTCAGAAGGACTTAGCACCGGGGGATAAATCAGGGCTCGATGTGGCGGTAAGGGTGCTTTCCAAAATAAATGACATCGCCTTCTGCAATCTGACCAGCAGAGACGTGGTAAGGCATCCGCTTGTACAGAAGATCGTAAAGGCGTATGAGGACTTCGAAAAGGTAGCGGAACGTGGTAAGGCAAAAGACAGCGGTATGCGTGAAAAGCGGGGAAATAGGAACAGCGGGTATGGAAGAAAATAAAAAGACAAAAGGGTTTGTCCTCATATTTTTTCTGGTGGGAATTGTAACGGCGGGGGCCGGATATTTTTATGGTAAAGAATATTTAGAGGTGGCCCGCAACGTGATCTTATCACTGCTGGGGATGGGAACCATTTTATATTTACTGGAATACGAAGGGCAGACTAAGGGACTTGACTATGATAATGCAGAGCATAAGGAACGCTTTTTTCTGATGTTTTTCATATCGTTGCTTTGTGCGGTGGTATTTCCTCTTATTCCTGCGGCAGGCTGGCCTTATCTAGCGATTTTTATCGTGCTTTCCTTATTCAGCGATTCTCTTGTGGGACTCGTGGCGGGAGCGCTGCTTTTAATGATTACGCTCATGCATGGAAACGGAACGGGAATTGCCGACTTTTTTATATATTTTATCACAGGAGCGGCAGGAATCATTCTTTTCAGACAGTTGGACGAGACTTATAAAGTAGGGACGAGGGTGTTTTTGTCTCTGCTTACCTTGTTCGTAGCGCTGAGTGCAGGTTATGTCCTTTTGGTAAATGAGGTTTTTTCTCCGCAGTTGTTTTTGATACCGGTCATAAATTTTTTCATGAACCTTCTTCTCATCATGGTGATTTTGAAATATTTCAGCTTTGCCGTAATACATAAATACAGAGAGCGGTATATGGATTTGAACGATCAGGAGTGCCCTTTACTCTCTTCTTTGAAGGAGGAGAACATAGAAGAGTATTTTCATGCGGTACATACGGCATATTTGTGCGATCAGGCAGCAAAGCGGCTGGGGTTAGATGAAGTTCTTTTGAAGGCGGGAGGATATTACCATCGCATCGGAGTACTGAAAGGGGAAAACACGTGGGAAAATATAGAAGAAATCTGCAAAGAATATAAGTTCCCTCCGAAGCTTGCGATGCTGCTTAGAGAATATAATCATAAAGAGGAAGTACTGGTATCTAAGGAAGCTGTGGTACTGAAGCTTTCGGATACGGTAATTTCTGTAGTGGGGAGCATGTTTAAGAAGGATGCGAATGTTATTCTCAATTATCCGCTTTTGATGGATGCCATATTCCGAAAGAAGATAGAAAGCAGTGTGCTGGACGGAAGTGAAATTACCATGCAGGAAATGAACCGGATAAAAAAGGTATTTTTGGAGGAAAAATTATATTATGACTTCTTACGTTGAAAATGAAACGGATGTAATCTTTACTTTTCCGGTGGAAGAGACGGTGAATCGAGTAATGGAGGCGGTATTAGACAGTGAGGGCTGTCCCTATGAAGCCTCCGTAAGTGTTCTTCTTACCGATGATGAAGGAATTCGCATGTTCAATAAGGAATATAGGAATATGGACAAGGCCACGGACGTACTTTCTTTTCCGAACGTGTCTTATGAGGAACCGTCTATGTTCGACGGACTGGAGGATGAGGAGGCGGACTGCTTCGATCCCGACAGCGGCGAACTGGTCATGGGGGATATTATCATCTCAGTGGACAAGGTAAGGTCACAGGCCGAAAGCTATGGGCACAGTGAGTTTCGGGAATTTGCTTTTTTAGTAGTACACAGTATGTTCCATCTGTGCGGCTACGACCATATGGAGGAAGAAGAGGCTGCCGTTATGGAGAAAAAGCAGAAGACAATAATGGATATTCTTAATATTACGAGAGACTAGAAAACAGGATTTATGAAAGAAAAAAGATAGAGGAACGGCAGACATGAAACATTTACCTAAACGTAAAAGCGGCGAGATGAAAAGCAAAGAGCGGAAAAAAAAGCGGGAGTGGATAACAACGATAGGGCTGGTCGCCTACTTAATTGGATTGCTCATGCGTATACCGCTTGGCCGCATAATAGGAGATAAGGGAATCGGTTTTTTTGCGGCCGGAATGGAA
>JAEWPN010000083.1 GCA_023399455.1 Bacillota bacterium | reverse complement strand
ATAAGACGCTCATAAGAGACAGGAAAGAAACGGATGGAAGAGATAGGAGAGAGTGACAGGTGAACAACACCTGTAGTAGGTAGATTTCCGAAAGGGAAGAAGCCTGTTGGTATTCGGTTTTGAGGGTATGGCCCCTTATAAATAATGATAATATTCAGTGAAAATAGAGACTACCACATCACATATGTGGTAGTTTTTTTGTCTTATGAAAAAGTTAACTTTTAAAGAATAAGTTTATTGTGAAAAAACGGCGAAAAAGATTTGTCGCTTCTGGTAAAAAATCAGAAAATATAAATAAAATGGTATTTAATTGTATTTTTTTTAGGAAATGTATGTTATAATTAGTCCAAGTTAATGTGCTTAATGAGTCAGAATCACTCATAGGAAAAATTGATTAATAAATGTCGTGAGGTGGATGAATATGGATACAAATATTCTGCTGGAAAATGGAACAAATGAGTTGGAAGTTTTAGAATTCGTACTGGAAGGACAGCATTATGGAATAAATGTTGCTAAAATAAGAGAAATTATTCCTTATCAGGAAGTTACGCCGGTTCCGAATGCTCATCCGAGTATTGAAGGAATCTTTATGCCGCGTGATACGATGATAACGGCAATCAGTTTGAGAAATTGCCTTCAGATGAGGGAATATAATAATGAAGAATTGAACAGTTCTTTATTTATAGTGACGAATTTCAACAAACTCGACATTGCATTTCATGTAGATGCCGTTATGGGTATACATAGAGTTTCTTGGAATCAGATTATCAAGCCGGGAACTACCGTTTCTACCAGTGAAGATGGGATTTCTACGGGGATTATTAAGATTAACGGTAAATTGATAATCATTTTGGATTTCGAAAAGATTGTTACCGATATCAACCCTGAGACGGGATTGAAGATGTCTGAAATAGATGAGTTGGGACATCGATCACAGCGCAATGTGCCAATTTTGATTGCGGAAGATTCACCGCTTCTTAACAAACTGATTGTGGATTCTTTGAAGCAGGCAGGATATGTTAATCTCATCCATACAGAGAACGGAAAGCAGGCATATGATGTAATTACCGCATGCAAAGAAGACGGTACGTTGAACCAGCATGTGCAGTGTATTATTACGGATATAGAGATGCCGGTAATGGACGGACATCGTCTGACGAAATTGATAAAAGAAGATGAGTCTACAAAGAACATTCCTGTTATTATTTTCTCCTCTTTGGTGAATGAAGAGATGAAGAGAAAGGGCGAGGCCCTCGGTGCGGATGCACAGTTGTCTAAGCCTGAAATCGGCAACTTGGTTAGTGTGATTGACGGGTTAGTTAAATAAGATCATATTAATGATACATACCATCGTTTGACAAGGTCACACACGGCGTTTAAGACCTTGTCAAACGATGGTAATATGGGATTAAAAAGAGCGGGATTAATTCCTCGCTCTTTTTTTGAAGTATCTTTGAAGGAATGAAAGGAATTACCGGATGGAAGATATAAAGAGGATTGCGGCGGATAGCATAAATAATGCGGATATGGTGCTTGTAGGTATCGGTGAAGAATTTGGGATGAGCCTTTTAAGGATGGAGGAAAATCTCCAATATAAACATTTTTTGGATCGGATAGAGGAGATAGAAGAGTATGGCTGGCTGGTTCCATATGTAGAAAAGCTGTATTTGCGGGAGCATAAGGATGAGAAAATAATGAAGGCTTATAACAAGCTTGGAAAGCTTTTAGAGGGAAAAAACCATTACATTGTCTCCACATGTACGGACGATTGTATTTATGATGCCGGATTTAAGGAAGACAGGATTGTAACGCCTTGTGGTGGATACCGTTTTATGCAGTGTGAGGACAACTGCATAGGCGGGATAGAGGAACCGGATGAGGTACTTTTGGACCAGATATATCGCAGCATTAAAACAGGAGAAGAAATAGCAGAAATAAAAAAGCCGGTTTGCATAAAGTGTAAAAAGAAACTTGTATTTAATAACGTAAATACGGATCATTATGCAGAAGAGGGCTACTTGGATAAGTGGGATCATTATACGAAATGGCTTCAGGGAACAGTGAACAGAAAGCTTTGTGTTATAGAGTTGGGCGTAGGTATGCAGTTTCCGACGGTAATTCGTTGGCCCTTTGAAAAAATAGTATTTTTTAATCAAAAGTCCAATTTATTTCGAATACATAGTAGATTATATCAGCTGACAGAGGAAATTAAAGAAAGAGGATTCTCCTTGAAAGAAAATTCGACAGATTTTATCATAAATTGGTTTGTCTAATGGAGATATGTATGATAAACTATGAAAGGAAGTATCAATAATAAGAGTATATAATATAGAAGAAATGTGAGGGTGTTTCATGAGTTCAGATGAAGAATTTTTGGATGACTTGCTTAAGTCCATCATGGAAAATGAAGACAATCCTTCAGGGGCGGAAGATGAGGCGGATACGGAAGCAATGACAGAAGATACGCAGGAGAATGCGCCAACTGATGGGGATTTGGTAGTTGAGGATGACTTTTTTTTAAATGATTTTGCTATTCAGGAACCTGATATCGACGATATAGATATGGAGCACATGAATCTGGAGGAAGATTCAGAGGAAGAAGTAGATATAGATTCTTCGGATGTATCTGATATTTTGTCAGCTGATGAAATCAGTGCAATGTTTACAGGTATAGAGGAGGCTCCCAACGAAGAAGGAATTGAAGAGTCGGAGGTTTCTTTTGGAGAAAATTCGTTTATTGAAGGGGCTGACGAAGGAGAAATGTTTGGCGGTGAGGAAGCAGATAACCCTGATGCGGCCGACGTTAACCTAAATGGAATAGGCCCTTTATTGGGAGACGATAATGAGGAAATGGAAGCAGATGATATGCTGGCTTTGTTAGAAAGCATGTCTGCGGAAATGGGCGAAGAGGAGGCACTTGCCGCAGGAGCAGTTCCTGTAGTTGCTGAGGAAGCTTCAGAAGAAGGCGGCAAGAAAAAAAAGGGAGGGTTCTCTAAGTTTTTCGGTAAAAAGAAAAAGGCTGAAGAAGAGAAAGCGTCAGACGAAAAAGAATTTGATGCGATAGAAGTAGAACCAACCGAAGAAAGTGAAGATGATTCGGCATGGGCGTCCATAGGTGAATCGGTTAAGAAAAAGCAAGGATTTTTTGCTAAGGCGCTGTCGTTTTTGACAGAATCTGATGAGGATGCAAATGAGGCTGAAAAGTTAAAGACAACGCATGGAATAAATCCTTCGGATGAAAACCGTAATATCTTAGAGGAGCTGGACGCTGAGGACAGAAAGAAAAAGAAGAAGAAAGCGAAGGGCAAAAAGGAAGAAGCTTCGGAAGACGGTGAGGCAGATGACAAAAAAGAGAAAGAAAAGAAGAAAAAAGAGAAGAAACCTAAGCCGGTAAAGGAAGAAGCTGCAGAACCTGTAAGTGTTAAAAAACCGAGAAAAAGGGTGTCGGGGAAGAATATTGTGATTATTACGGCACTATGTCTGACGCTCTCTGCTCTTATAATCGTTATTGTAAGTGTTGTTCCTGATTTCTTCGAAAAAAGAACGGCACGGGCTGCCTATTATAAAGCGGACTACGCGCAGTCGTATGATTTATTATATGGTAAAAAGCTGGAAGAGAGCGATACAATCATTTATAATAAATCGAAGATAATAATGAGTTTGAACCGCAAGCTTTCCTCTTATCATAACTATATGAGCATGGGAAAAGAGGTGGAAGCTTTGGATGCACTGATGATGGGCGTGGAAAAATATCCTGAGATCATTACAGAAGCAAAGGATTATAACGCGACGCAGGAAGTAGATGCAGTATATTCGACGATTCTGAATATTTTGAGCGATAAATATGATTTGTCGGAGGCAGTGGCCAAGGTCATCATAGATTATGATGATTTAACCTATACGAGAAAGCTGGAATCTATTGTATATAAGACTCCTTTTATATTGCCGGAGGAGGAGGAAAGCAACGAGGCGGTTTCAGCGGATATTCTTCCTGAGGAGCAGGATATTATAGAACAAAGTGCTCTTCCGGAACAAGCGCCTGCTGTGCAGGAAGTGTCAGATTCTTCAGATTCGGATTTTTCAAATGAGGTAGTACCGGACGAGGAACAGCAGCCGTCTGATACTGCGGATAGCGCACAAAATATCAATGATTCTACGGTACAGGAGCAGGCTGGTGAGATTCCCGCTCAGATTACGGAATCTTCAGGAAGTCAGGGACAACTGATTCAGGGCGTTAAACAGCCGTTGGAGTTCCAGATAAACGGAAATTAATGTCGATAGGAAGTGACAGAATATGGTAGCGATAATTGATTATGATGCAGGTAATATTAAGAGTGTGGAGAAGGCGCTTTTCTCCCTAAGCGAAGATGCGGTGGTTACCAGAGAGAGGGACAGGATTCTTATGGCTGACCGGATAATTTTGCCGGGAGTCGGTTCTTTTGGCGAGGCTATGAAGCGGATTCGCGGATATGGCCTGGAGGAAGTGATAAAGGAAGCGGTGGAGGAAAAGATTCCTTTTCTTGGCATTTGTCTTGGACTTCAGTTATTATTTGAAAGAAGCGAGGAAAGTGAAGGGATAAGCGGACTCGGAATTTTGGAGGGAGAAATCGTGAAGATTCCTCCAAAGGAAGGTCTGAAAGTTCCGCAAATAGGGTGGAATTCCTTGAACTATCCGAACAAAGGTAAACTTTTCGAAGGAATACCGGAGAACTCCTATGTATATTTTGTGCATTCGTATTACTTAAGAGCAAAAGACGACAGTATTGTTATGGCGACAACTGAATACGGTGAGCAGCTGCACGTTTCGGTGCAGAAGGACAATGTTTTTGCTTGTCAGTTCCATCCGGAAAAGAGCTCGGATGTAGGACTGCATATTCTGAATAATTTCATACATATTCAAAAGGAGGGAGAATAGATGTATACAAAGCGTATTATCCCTTGCTTGGATGTGCATAACGGAAGAGTTGTAAAAGGGGTCAATTTCGTAAACCTTAAGGACGCGGGTGATCCGGTGGAAATTGGCGAAGCTTATGATAAGGCGGGGGCGGATGAATTGATTTTTTTGGATATCACAGCGTCCTCCGATGCCAGAGCTACCGTCGTGGATATGGTGAGGAGGGTCGCAGAACGTGTATTTATTCCCTTTACGGTCGGCGGCGGCATTCGTACGGTGGAAGATTTCAAAGCTATTCTCAGAGAGGGTGCGGACAAGATATCTATTAACTCTTCGGCAATAAACAATCCTTCACTTATCAGCGAGGCAGCGGATAAATTCGGAAGCCAATGTGTGGTAGTAGCCATCGATGCGAGAAGGCGGACGGACGGTTCCGGATGGAATATATATAAAAACGGCGGTCGCATAGACGTAGGTATGGATGCGGTGGAGTGGGCGGTGAAAGCGTATGAATTAGGCGCAGGAGAGATATTGCTTACGAGCATGGATTGTGATGGAACGAAGAACGGCTATGATATCGAGCTTACGAGTACGATTGCAAATAGTATTCCTATTCCGGTCATCGCCTCCGGCGGAGCAGGATGTGAAGAAGATTTTTACGCAGCGCTGACAAAAGGAAAAGCGGAGGCTGCTCTTGCGGCGTCGCTGTTTCATTACAAAGAGCTGGAAATCGAGCAGGTGAAGAAATATTTGCAGCAAAAAGGTGTATCGGTAAGGCTATAGTGGCTTTGTATTTAAATGTGTAATAACATTTGCATAATGGCCATTGCATTTTGAAATATTTCAGTAGTAAAGGAGCGGTCTATAGACATGGCTATGATTCAGAATGACTGGCTGGATTCTCTGAAACCGGAGTTTTCCAAGCCTTATTATAAACAGTTGTTTCAATTCGTGCAGAACGAATATAGTAAGACGGTCATTTATCCGCCGGCAGAAGATATTTTCAACGCATTTCATTTTACGCCGCTTCAGAATGTTAAAGTAGTGCTTCTTGGACAGGATCCTTATCATAACGAGCGTCAGGCACATGGATTGAGCTTTTCTGTTTTACCGGAGCAGAAGGATATTCCGCCTTCATTGCAGAATATTTATCAGGAGCTTCATGAGGATTTGGGGTGCTATGTTCCGAATAACGGGTATTTGAAAAAGTGGGCGGAACAAGGTGTTCTGCTCTTGAATTCGGTATTGACCGTTCGGGCACATCAGGCGAATTCTCATCAGGGAAAGGGCTGGGAAAAGTTTACGGATGCCGTAATAGAGGCGGTGAACGCGCAGGACAGACCTATCGTTTTCTTTTTGTGGGGAAGACCTGCCCAGAATAAGGCGCCCATGCTGACCAATCCGAAGCATTTAATTCTTAAGGCGCCGCATCCTAGTCCGCTGTCGGCATATCGTGGATTCTTTGGATGCAGGCATTTTAGTCAGGCTAATGAATTTTTGAAGGAAAACGGGATGGAGCCAATTGATTGGCAGATTGAAAATATATAATAAATGTGTGATGAAAAATTAATATTTATAAAGTGGTGGCAAAGACTCGGAGCCTTATAAAAGGCTTCGAGTCTTTTTTATTCGGATATATTGGCGAGTGAGGAAGTTGAAAACTGAGAAAAAATATCAACTTTAGAATAGTGATTGACAAATAATATATACGGATATATAGTATTCCTATAAAGGAATACTATGGCGAGTGTACATGAAAGAATTAAAGTAAATTAGTGGAGTAATATTGAGCTGTGCTGAGGATACAATAAGGGGAAGAGAAAATGGATGAGACGGGTATTTTAGAACGGATGATGTTATTCGGGTTGACGAGAGTAGAGGCCGGCATTTACATGTGTCTTTTTAAAAGTGGTGATCTTACCGGATATGAGGTGGCGAAGCAGACGGGGATTTCCAGATCCAATGTCTATAGCGGGTTGTCCGGTTTAGTGGATAAAGGGGGAGCTTATCTCATAGAAGGCACATCCAGTAAATATGTAGCTGTTCCGATAGAAGAATTCTGTGAAAATAAAATAAGAAATATGAAGAGAGACAAGGAATTCCTAATGAGAAACATGCCGGTGGTTACGGCTGCGGAAGAGGGATATATTACGATTGAAGGGGCCAAAAATATACGGGATAAGATTCTTACGATGTTACAAAATGCAAAGCAGCGTATTTATCTATCCGCACCGGAGAGCTTTATTCAGAGTATTAAACCGGAGCTTTTGGAAATTGTCCATAGGAAAATTAAGCTTGTACTCATTACCGATAAGGATGTCGGTATAGGAGAGGCGATACAATATCTTACGGATAAAAAGGAAAACCAGATTCGCCTTATTATAGATTCCCTCTTTGTACTGACAGGAGACATCGAGGGTGAGAAGTCAGATACCTGTTTATATTCAGGCCAGAAGAACTTTGTAAATGTTTTTAAGGAATCACTTAGAAATGAAATAAAATTGATTGGACTTACCGGAGGAGAAAAGAAAGATGAGTAAAAAAACGTTTGTAACAAAAGAAATGATAGAAGAAATTGTAAAGGAATATCCTACCCCTTTTCATATTTATGATGAAAAGGGAATAAGGGAAAATGCGCAGGCAGTAAAAGAGGCTTTTGCGTGGAATGAAGGGTTCAAGGAATATTTTGCGGTAAAGGCTACTCCTACTCCTTATCTTATACAGATATTGAGAGAGTATGGATGTGGATGTGACTGTTCCTCTATGACGGAACTCATGCTAAGCAAAGCGATAGGCGTGACCGGAGCTGATATTATGTTTTCTTCCAACGATACACCTGCGGAGGAATATGAATATGCTGCGAAGCTGGGAGCTATTATTAATTTGGATGATATAACACATATCGAATTCCTGGAGGAGACGATTGGCAAGCTGCCGGAGACCATGAGCTGCCGTTACAATCCGGGAGGGGTGTTCGTCATGAGCAATGGCATTATGGATAATCCTGGAGATTCGAAATATGGTTTTACAACGGAGCAGATGTTCGAAGGTTTTCGGATATTGAAGGCAAAGGGAGTAAAGAACTTCGGTATCCATGCGTTTCTTGCAAGCAATACGGTAACAAATGAATATTATCCGATACTGGCGAAACAGTTATTTGAAATTGCAGTTCAGTTGGAAAAGGAGACAGGAGCGGACATTAAGTTTATCAATCTGTCGGGCGGTGTTGGTATTCCTTATCAGCCGGATCAGGAAGAAAATGATATTCGTGAAATCGGTGAGGGTGTACGCAAAGTATACGAAGAGGTTCTCGTTCCGGCAGGTATGGGGGACATAGCCCTTTATACGGAAATGGGGCGTTTTATGATGGGGCCTTATGGAGCTTTGGTTACGCAGGCTATTCATGAGAAGCACACCCATAAGGAATTCATCGGCGTGGATGCTTGTGCGGTGAACCTGATGAGACCCGCTATGTATGGTTCCTATCATCATATCACCGTTCTGGGCAAGGAGGAAGAGGCGTGTGACTATAAATATGACATAACGGGCTCGCTGTGTGAAAACAACGATAAGTTTGCTATTGACCGCATGCTTCCTAAGATTGACATGGGAGATTATATAGTCATACATGATACGGGAGCCCATGGATATGCGATGGGATACAATTATAACGGGAAGCTAAGGTCGGCGGAGCTGCTGTTAAAAGAGGACGGAAATGCAGAACTGATAAGAAGAGCGGAAACTCCGAAGGATTATTTTGCGACTTTTGACGGACTGGATATTTATAGTAAATTAGAAGAAGAATTTTAAAAAATATGCTTGTCAATAAAGGCCGAGTGTGGTATTATAAATTTCGGCTGTTAAATATTGACGGCATGCCGGTGTGGCGGAATGGCAGACGCACCAGACTCAAAATCTGGCGATGGCAACATCGTACGAGTTCAAGTCTCGTCACCGGCAGTAAATCAAAACATCAATATTGATACAATGTTGACGAGCCGAAAAGTCCAGTAATACTGGGCTTTTTTGCTGTCCCTGGATAAAAATCGTCCGTTTCGGGAAGCCGGTAAAATGAAACGCTGTTCGATCATTATCTTGCGGTTAGCCGTCATTGTTGCCGGGGTTGCAATTCTAGCGCTATGCTACGGTGGAACATGGGCGGTAACTACGGCATGGGATTCTAATCCGAACCATCATGCTGTAATGGGAGCAATGTTAGGCGGTTTATACTTAACCGTGATACCTTTTTATATCATGCTTTATCAAACAATGAAGCTGTTAAGTTACATTGATTCCAACCGCGCTTTTTCGGAGTTATCAGTCGAGGCATTAAAAAAAATTATGATCTGCGCTATAGCAACCTTTGCCGTATGTATGCTGGGCGGGCTGCCGTTCTTATACTACTGGGCGGAAATGGATGATGCACCGGGGCTTATAATTATCGGCATGGCAATAGCCGGTGGCGCATTTGTGGTCGCTGTATTTGCCTCCGTCTTAAAGCGTCTTTTGCAAGATGCCATTAACGTCAAATCGGAAAACGATTTGACGATTTGAGGTGAAAAATATGGCGATTATAGTTAATGTTGATGTTATGTTGGCAAAAAGAAAAATGAGTGTCACAGAGCTTTCAGAGGGCGTTGGAATAACAATGGCTAACCTTTCGATATTGAAAAACGGAAAAGCAAGAGCAATCCGATTTTCAACTTTGGAAGCTATTTGCAGAGAATTAGATTGTCAACCCGGCGATATTTTAGAATATAAGAAAGATTGAGGTGCTTTTTATGAAGCGAGGTTCAACCATCATCATGCGGTGTTCTGTCATCATTGCAGGAATTATTATGATTGCTATATGCAGCGTTATGGCATGGATAACATTCACAGAAGGTAAGTCTGCTACAGCATATCATGTGGACTATGTGTTGGTTATCCTTATCATCGGAACCTATATAGCTGCGATACCCTACTTCATCGCGCTACGTCAGACTCTAAAACTGTTAGATTATATTGATACCAACCGTGCTTTCACAGAATTGTCAGTTAAGGCACTAAAGACCGTAGCGCATTGTGCCATCGCGGATTTTATCATTTGTATAGCGGGCGGTGCACCTTTCTTTTGGATGCTGGGGCGGAGTGATGGTAATCCGGGAATGGTGTTTTTGGGGCTGATTCCGGCTGGTGTTGCGTTTATAATTGCTGTGTTTGCTTCTCTTCTAAAGCATCTTTTGAGTGATGCTATTGCTGCAAAATCTGAAAACGATTTGACAATTTGAGGTGAATAATATGTTGATTATTGCAGCGTTGATGTAATGCTGGAAGCAACATCGTACGAGTTCAAGTCTTCTCACCGGCGGCAAAAGGCAAGCTGCTGATTATTTATATAATGCGGATAATATGCAATGCAAAGAGGGAGCGAAAGTAGCTGTGTAAAAAAGATTATCAAGGAAAAGCAAAAAGACAATAAGCATTGTAATTAGTTCTGTTGTATGTATCTCCATTATAGGAAGTTCTTTTTTGTATGATTACATATGTCGTACAAGAAAGAATATAGATTTCGAAGAAATAATTAATCATGAGGTGAAATCCTCAACCTTGTATATTGTTAGTGAAACTGCAACAATATCAGGAAACGCCGAATCATTTAGCTATGGAGCTGGATTTGGTGGCGTGGTTTTTTCTGAGGCCGATGGAGTATATTATGCACTTACGGCTCTGCACGCCGTAGACAACAAGCCGGCACACTTATATGTTCTCTCTTATGATGATTTAACATATAATGAACGCATTGCACAGCAGGAACAACATATAGGGTTAAGAGACTATTATAAGACTTTACCTATAGCAGAAGTGGTTTATTCTGATGAGGAGTATGATCTTGCTATCCTTAAATTTAGTTGCAGTGATTCTTTGGGAATATTAAATATTGCCTCAAACACCCCGGCTTTTAAAGATCAAGTTGCGATTTTTAGCAGTCCATTGAATGAAGGAAGAAATGAAATCACTTATGGTACGATTATTTCAAAAAAACCAGTCAAATTTGGCGATGCAAACGGAGAGAATCAGCGATTAGTAATCAGAACATCCGCCTATGATAATTTTGGTAGTAGTGGAAGTGTTTTATTAAATAAGCAATTAGAAATAGCGGGGATTGTTTTAGGCGGTGGTCGTGATATCTTTGATAATTTCAGATATTCTTTGGTAATGCCTGCAAATGAGATAAATGATTTCATAACAACTTGGTATTCAAGTAAAAAGTAACTATTAGGCTGAAACAGATACAGAATTGTATCTATTTCAGCCTGATTTTTGTGTTATACTAAATAAAGAGATTTTAATTTCGTATTATTTATATAATATGAGGTGTCAGATAAATAGGAATTTGTAGCAATGTTACGATAAGTAACAGTACAGTTTCGGTGCGTATATGGACTGTTTAGGTCCTTCGCTGTATACTGTCATAAATAATTCCGAAAAGAGGATGTGCACATGACAATAGGTGATAAAATTAAATTATTAAGAACTGAAAAGGGAATTACACAGGAAGCACTGGCAGAAAATTTGAATGTATCTCGTTCTGCTATTGCAAAATGGGAAACAAATAGTGGAGTTCCAGAAGTGAGTAACCTTAAAATAATATCAAAGCTATTTGATATAAGTGTTGATGAATTGATAGATGATACAAAAATAATAAAAACAACTGAGTCTAAGGATGATAAAATATTTGATTATAGTGAATACGCAGGAAAATATTATGATATTGAACTAATTGGATGGAATGACGGGGTATTTGATAGTATTATTATTGGAGAAGATGAAGAATTTCTTTTTTACCAAAAGTCAGAACAAAATAGACCTGTGTTCGGAATGATTGGGAAAAAATATATTTTGTCAGTGAAAGTATCAAAACAATCTAAGCTTCCACATGATGATATTAGTTCAATAAATAGAAACTATTTTTGTGGAAAGCATGTATGCGTTGAATTAGCTTCTAGAGAAGGATTTATAAAAGGATTTTTTGACTTTCGCAATGATGATTATCTTGACGTTATTGTCAATTCCTTTTCTGAATCAAAAGTTCTATTAAAGTTTGGTAAGGATGTAAATATCAATGCTATTTCGAAAATAGAAGAAGTAGTTTCTTGAAATGAAAATCTCAGTTTATCGTAAAGCATAACGCGAAATTGACAAATTCTAATTTATCGGCAGCCTTAAATGCCTGTTATGAGCATAATGAGAACGAAATGTTCGCATTTATTTTGACCGAATGACACAAAGAAAAGGACATCTTTTGATACAATGAAAGCCACCTATCACGGGTGGCTTTCATTGTATCTATGCCCGAAGAAGCTCGTAAATATGGGAATTTGCGGTGCTGATGCCTTTTACGGCGAAATGGCGCAGCATAGCACGGCCAGCCTTTTTTTGTTATGATTCACGTCGAAAGTACCGTCTTTTTTCGGATACGCTGCTCTTGCTGGAGTAACTACTACCGTAGTTGCAGGCTTGATATTCTCCCGAGCTTCCGGAACCGGAGTATTCAGTTTGGGCCAAAATCACTCTTTCTTTGTACGGTTCCCAACGACACCATACAAAAATACGGATAAAAGTTCTTCATATATTCGTTTCTTTTTGTCTTCCGTCTGGAGGGAGCCTAACTGCTTCATTGCCTTGGTTCCAAAAACATTAAGATAAATGAGCAGGGTTTCAGCCGAATAGCTTTTATTAAAATATCCACATTCATACCCTTGTTCAATAAAGCGCAGCATGTGTGGAGTTACCTTTTGCTCATATTCAAGTGTTATATCCCGAAGTTTTTCGGAAATAGCATCATCCCAAAATGAAGATATCGCAGCAGGACTTTTTTGCATGGGCGCGAAAAATGCTTGCTCAATTTTTTCTGCAAAAGGCAGGTCGCTGTCTATAACGTCAATAAAAGATTGAAGCAGTTCATTATAATAGTGCTCAAGAGCACAACGAGCCAGATTTTCTTTGCTATTAAAATATTTGTATATGGTCACTTGGGATGCGCAGGCCTTGGCGGAAATTTCAGTAATGCTTACCTTCTGGATACCTCGCGCGGAGAATAATTCTACAGCAGCTTCCAAAATTTTGTGTTTTTTTTCCTTAGTTCTTTTTTCAAAACCATTCATTTATATCACCTCTATAAATTAAAGGATACTGCAAATTATGAACTATTTCAATATAAATATTTCATTTTTACTTGCGCCTGCGGGATAACCTATGTTACTATAGTAATGAACTATTTATGATCAAATATTTCATTATTTGGAGGTGTCTATGGAAAAGCACATAAACAGGGAAGGCTGCAGAATAACCTATGAGTATTTACCGGGAAGCCATGCCATCTCCATTATTTTAATACATGGATATGGACTGCATCGTACCATGTGGGAGCTGCAAGTCGGATCTTTGCAGAAAAAGGGCTATCCCGTCATTAACATTGATGTTCGTGGTCACGGAAACTCAAGACCTACCGGTGAATTCAGCGTAAAACTGGCAGCAGAGGATATTCGAGCTATAATAGACACGGAAAGTCCGGAACAGTATTTGCTATGCGGGCTTTCGATGGGGGCTTTTGTAGTACAGGAATATGCTTTCCTTTTCGGAGGTGCTACGGGTTATATGCTGACAGGGGTCACACCTTTATGCATTCCTTATCCCAAATGGGAAAAGACATTGCTTGCATACTCCGGCCCAATTATGAGGTTTTTCTACACATGGGCAGAGTTGAAAAAAGCTATGTCAAAAGGAAGCACCTATACAAAACCAGCATTACTGCGTGTCGGCCAGATGTTTGAGGAAATAGAAAAGCAGGAATTTCTTGTTTCTTGGCAGGGTTTCTCCACCTGTCTGCACGAAGAATCGTTTAAGTTTGATGCGCCGCTTCTTGTGGCGGCCGGTGAGCAGGATACAAGAGGAACCATACAAAAACACCTCTCAGATTGGCAAACGCATTATCCGGGCTGTGTAGTAAAAACCCTTCCGAACGCAGGACATGTAGCAAATCTGGATCAGCCAGAGCAATTCAATAAAATACTGCTTTCTTTTATAAATGATTGCGAGTCAGCAAGATCACATTCGTAATATTGCTTCGGAGAAGAGTCAGTAAAAGCTCCTCTGCTATCTTTGGTGAGAATATCGCCCAAATGTTTATGCCATAAGGACGCGGATATTCCACTGAAAACCATTGAGGGCTGCCAAAGAAATAACGCCAGATTGTATTAAATTTTGTCTGTTTCTTTTTGCTTTTTATCGAATGTCACAATATAATAAGTATAATGCATTCAGGAGGTTGACGATGGATAATGTTTTAGAATTTTCCAATAGAGAAGCGTTTAGGGACTGGTTGGATAAACACAGTCCCGATAACGGTGGAATATGGTTACTTTTTGGCAAAAAGGGCGGACCAGTGACACTTTTAGCCAGCGAAGCATTGGAAGAAGCTCTTTGCTTTGGATGGATAGATGGGCAGATGCAAAGCCTTGACGATACTAAATACAAGAAATATTTTGCCCGCCGTACAGCTAGAAGCAATTGGTCTGATAAGAACAAAAAGTTGGCACAATCCCTTATTGAACAAGGAAGAATGACCCAACGAGGAATGGATGCCATTGAAAATGCTAAGAAAAACGGTACATGGGATTTATCCGGACGCGTTAGTATCTGCGATGAGCAAATACAGGCATTCAAGCAGATCATCCGGCAATATGAACCTGCATATGCCAATTTGTTAGCTATGCCCTTGTCCATACAGAAGACATATACAGGCTTTTATCTTGACGCAAAAACTGATAAAACACGCCAAACTCGATTAGAAAAAATCATTGATAGACTTAATAAGAATTTAAAACCGATGTAAGGGTTACATTCCAATTTGGCAGTAGGCCAAGAACCTGATTATGGATTTTCTGAACGAAGCAGGTCTGTTGTTGATATAAATATTTGTATATCTTTCTTTATATTTATCAACAGAATGGTATAAAATGTTTTTTGGGGCTATAGGAATGAAGTGATTTTTTAAAATGAAATGGGGGGATACTTATGAACATGATTTTTCTAGGAGTTACATTGGTAGGTGTTATCGCATTAATTGTTGCTGTTTTCATAGCCAGATGGATCAACAAAAATGATCAGGGCAGCCAACATATGCGTGAAATCGCATCCTATATCCATCAAGGTGCGATGACCTTCCTGATGCGTGAGTACCGCACGATCGGTATATTTGCGGTAGTGATGTTCTTAGTTCTTTTCTTTGCTGTGAATTGGCAGACAGCGACGTTGTTTTTGCTTGGGGCATCTTTCTCGCGCGGCTTTGGGACTTGGTGTTGTCCTTTCTCTTTTAGGTGTTGAGACACCGCAGCAAATAGAGTACATTTCTGGGTTTGGCCTCGGAGCAACGTCTATGTCGCTGTTTGGGCGAGTGGGCGGAGGTATTTTTACCAAAGCCGCCGATGTGGGCGCCGACCTTTTTGACAGCTATGTTGGCGCGATTATCTCAGCCATTCTTTTGGCTACTACGCTTAAAAACGCAGCCGGAGAGAGTATGCTTTCAGGAGGTATTGCATTATTATGGAACTAAAAAAGCTAAAATATAAAAGAGCACAATTTGATAATATTGATACGCTGTTAAATATTATTCATAGATGCATGAAGGAAGTAAATTATAAGGATTATACAATTGAGCAGTTCCAAAAATATCTTGCAGCGTTTACACAAGAGTGGTTAAAAGATATAATTGAGAATCGTCACTATTATGAGGTCTGGTATGAAAATAAGATAATAGCCTGCGGAGGAGTAAGCAGAGATTATAGTCAAGAAAATCAGAGCTATTTTACGGCTATTTTTGTTAACCCCGATTACCGTGGTTTGGGAGTGGGAAAGAAGTTGATTTATTATTTGGAATCTGATGAATGGTGCCAGGATAGTACTCTGATAGAAGTGCCGTCATCAAAAAGCTCGCATGGTTTTTATCATAAATTAGGATATGAATACAAAAATATTCCACCGATTTTCAACGAAGAGGATGGTTCGACAATAATGTTTAAAAATAAATAAGATATGAGCCGGCCTGTGTGAACCGGTCCGAAATGTAAGGAAAACTACTAACTATGAAATATTAAGTTAGTAGTTTTTTTGTAGTATAGATACAATTTAAGTATACAAAAAATAATTATATAAAATTACTTGACAATTAAAAAGCATTGCTATATATTGGGATTATGATTATAGGAATCATTACTATTATTGATTCGAAAGTATCATTAATCAATTTAAAGTTTTAAACCAATTGACAATATTAAATAACAGGAGGTAAATGATTATGTCATTAGTAGGAAAAGAGGTATTACCATTTAAGGCAAAGGCTTATCACAACGGGGAATTTATAGACGTCTCAGAAGAGAATTTCAAAGGCAAATGGAGCATTGTTTGCTTTTATCCGGCGGACTTCACTTTTGTATGTCCGACAGAGTTAGAAGATCTGCAGAATAACTATGAAGAATTCAAGAAACTGGGAACTGAGGTTTATTCTGTTTCCACAGATACACATTTTACTCATAAGGCATGGCATGACCATTCAGAAGCTATCAGCAAGTTGACATATGTTATGATCGGAGATCCTTCCCATGAAATCAGCCGTAATTTTGATGTTTTAATTGAGGCGGACGGATTGGCAGACAGAGGAACTTTCCTTATTGATCCGGATGGAGTGATTCAGTCGGTAGAAATCAATGCAGGAAATATTGGCAGGGATGCGAGCATTCTGATTAATAAGCTTAAAGCGGCTCAATATGTAAGAAAGAATCCGAATGAAGTGTGCCCGGCAAAATGGAAAGAAGGCGGAGCTACATTGAAGCCGAGTCTTGATTTAGTAGGAAAAATCTAAGGAGCAGGTATATGATGCTAGATGATGAAATTAGAGGCCAATTAGCGGAGTATTTGAAGCTTTTGGAAAATGATGTGCTGATTAAAGTCAGTGCAGGTTCTGATGATGCATCGAAGGATATGATATCCTTAATCGATGAACTGGCCGCCATGTCTTCTAGAATAAAGAAGGAGCAGGCGACGCTTTCCAGAACCCCGAGTTTCAGTATCAACAGGGTGGGAGCAGACAGTGGGGTTTCCTTTGCGGGAATTCCTTTAGGCCATGAGTTTACGTCGTTAGTTCTGGCACTTTTGCAAGTGAGCGGAAGAGCCCCTAAAGTGGATGAAAAGTTAATTGAAAGAGTGAAGAAACTCGAGGGTGAATACCATTTCGAAACTTATATCAGCTTAAGCTGTCATAACTGTCCGGAGGTGGTACAGGCACTGAATGTAATGAGTATCCTGAATCCGGGAATCAGCCATACGATGGTTGACGGCGCTGTATTTAAAGAAGAGGTGGAGAGCAAGGATATTTTGGCCGTGCCGACCATTTATTTAAATGGTGAAGAATTTGGCGGCGGACGAATGACATTAGAAGAAATTCTTGAGAAATTAGGAAGTTCTTCCGATGTTTCCGCATTCGAGGAAAAGGATCCCTTTGATGTGCTTGTTGTCGGAAGTGGTCCGGCAGGAGCCAGTGCGGCAATTTATGCGGCGAGAAAAGGTATCCGGACAGGAATTGTTGCCGAACGCTTTGGCGGTCAGGTGAGAGAGACCTTGGGAATAGAAAACTTGATCAGTGTGGAATACACAGAAGGTCCTGAGTTCGGTGATACCTTGGAACGCCATGTGAGAAAATATGATGTAGATATTATAAGTTCCAAACGAGTAAAGAGTTTGGAAAGAAAAGAACTATTAGAGGTTACACTGGAAAATGGAGCTGTTTTGAAAAGCAAGACAATTATTCTTTCCACAGGCGCCCATTGGAGAAATGTGGGAGTACCGGGAGAAGAGAAGTTCAAGAATAAAGGCGTTGCTTATTGTCCACATTGTGATGGTCCTCTTTTCAAAGATAAGAGGGTAGCAGTGATCGGAGGAGGCAATTCGGGTATCGAGGCAGCAATTGATCTGGCAGGTATCGCTTCTCATGTAACGGTTCTCGAATTTATGCCCGAACTGAAAGCAGATGCTATCCTTCAGAAACGTCTTTACAGTCTGCCCAATGTGACTGTTGTGAAGAATGTTCAGACAAAGGAAATTACCGGAGACCAGAAGGTGAACGGAATTACTTA
>JAEWPN010000253.1 GCA_023399455.1 Bacillota bacterium | reverse complement strand
GGCATATCCACGAAAGAAGATGCATTGTAGCCAAACGAATATGTATCCATAACCAAATTATAAAGGAAGGAATTCGTCGGCCTTTCATCGTGTGTCTGGATCATTTCTTCACAAAAACCGCTTTCTTGCGCTGCCCTTGTGAGCAGCTCCTTATCATAGCAAGGAATATTAAAACATTTTGCTACCTGCTCCCCTATTTCTCTTCCTGCTGAGCCGAATTGTCTCGCGATCGTAATAATTGTATCCATACTCATTCCTCCATTCTATTGCTATTGATATAATCAACGATAAGGCTAAGATTATAATTATTATATATATTATATATAATTGACTCTAAAAATTCAATAAATATACAATTTTAACACGTTTTATTTGTGCAAATCACCTTGAGTTTACATAATTATTTTATGTCAACTATTATTCATTTTACCTCATTATCTGAAATTGACTGCATAAAAACACAAATTAAAAAGTCAATATTATACAAGAAGAAATCATCAAGTTGTGCTACAATCTATACGAAATACATAGGAGGATAATATTATGACAGACCGGGAACAACGCTTAGTGCGTTACGATAATGAATTAAAAATTGAAGCACATCAATTCAACGGAATAATGCAAAAATTCCCAAATCACTTCCATGAATACTATGTAATCGGTTTTGTGGAAGGAGGGAGTCGGCATCTATCCTGTAAGAATAAAGATTACACTATAGGAGCAGGTGATTTGTTGCTATTTAATCCATTAGATAATCATACCTGCCAACAAATTGATGATAAACCTCTCGACTGGAGAAGCATCAATATCAATGAGAATATAATGAGGGAAACAGCCGTACAAATTACCGGTATGGACTATCTTCCCCAGTTTACCACTACGGTGGCATACCATAGTGAAATCGTCCCGTCTTTACGCGAGCTTCATGGATTGATTATGGAGCAGAGGAAAGATTTTGAAAAGGAGGAAATTTTCTTTTTCCTCATTGAACAGCTAATTACAGAATTCACCGGACCCGAAAAAGAAAAACGCACAGAAGTAAGTGCGGAAATTCAAGAGTCCTGCTATTATATGGAAAACCATTATACCGAATTAATAACATTAGATGATTTAAGCAGGCTGTCCAATTTAAACAAATACACTTTGCTAAGAAACTTTACAAAGCAAAGAGGAGTCACACCATACCAATATCTTGAAACTATCCGGATAAGCGAAGCAAAAAAGCTGCTGGAAGAAGGCATAGATCCCATGGATGCCGCCTTACAGACAGGTTTTGCAGATCAAAGCCATTTCACAAAATTTTTCAAGAAACTAATCGGACTTACTCCAAAACAATATGGGGATATATTTAAGGAAAACAGAGACTAGACCTTAAGCGAGGAGCACATAAATAATATATGAGAACGAACAAAGAAATTGCCGGACATCTTTTGGCCGCCATTACAGTTTTAATATGGGGAACAACTTTTATATCAACAAAAATATTACTCGTAAGCTTTACTCCCATTGAAATATTATTTTACCGTTTCGCCATAGGACTGATCGCATTAACAGTAGTTTTTCCATATAGGTTAAAATGGACAAGAATAAGACAGGAAATCTTTTTTGCCAGTGCAGGCTTATGCGGGGTTACGCTTTATTTCCTCTTGGAAAATATTGCTTTGACCTATACGCTTGCATCCAATGTCGGAGTGATTATTTCTATTGCACCGTTTTTCACGGCACTACTTTCCCATCGTTTTTTGGGTAATGAGAAGCTAAGGATAAACTTCTTTATTGGATTCGTTATTGCTATGATAGGAATTATCCTTATCAATTTTAACGGAAGCATGATTTTGAAACTGAATCCGGTCGGAGATCTGTTAGCGGTAATTGCAGCTCTTGTATGGGCACTTTATTCAATACTTACAAGAAAAATCAGCCAATTCGGGTATAACACAATACAGACTACCCGAAGAATATTTCTTTACGGAATACTTTTTATGCTTCCTGCTCTTTTTGTATTCCCTTTTGAATGGAAAATAGAAAAGTTCACACAGCCTATTATTGTATTCAATATTTTATTCCTTGGATTAGGAGCATCGGCCCTTTGCTTTGTTACATGGAATACGGCAGTTAAGCTGTTAGGAGCAATAAAAACGAGCATTTACATTTACATGGTTCCAGCTATTACCGTAATCACATCGATTCTTGTATTAAATGAAATAATCACATGGATTGCCGCTTGCGGAACGTTACTTACATTGGCCGGACTATTCATATCTGAAAGAAAAACACTATTTTTCTATAGAATTTCAAGTAAATGCGTAAAATAATCAGGCAATGGTGCATTCGTTTCGATATACTTTAAGCTTCGCGGATGAACAAATCCAAGCGTTTTCGCATGAAGGCACTGTCCCTCCAGCTTAAAAGGCGATTTCCGGTTGCCGGCGTACACCTCGTCCCCCAGCAGAGGATGTCCTATGCTGGCCATATGGACGCGGATCTGATGGGTTCTTCCGGTCTCCAACATACATTCGATATAAGTATATCCATTGAATCTTTTTAATACCTTATAGTGAGTAACAGCATACTTCCCGTTTTTTTCATTAACGGCCATTCTCTTGCGGTCGGTAGGATGTCTTCCCACGGGAGCATTTACGGAACCTTCCTCCTCCTTTATCACCCCATAACAAATGGCGTGATATTTTCTTACGATAGAATGTTCTTTAAGCTGGCATGCGATGTGGTTATGAGAAAAGTCGTTCTTGCAAATGATAACGGAACCGGTAGTATCCCGGTCAATTCTATGAACAATGCCCGGACGCATCACACCGTTAATACCGGAAAGCTCTCCATGGCAATGAAACATGACCGCATTTACCAAAGTATTGTTGTAATGTCCTGCCGCAGGATGGACGACCATGCCCTTGGGTTTATTCACAACGAGAACATCCGCATCCTCATAGAGAATATCCAGCGGAATATCCTCCGGCAGTATATCAGGCTCCTCGGCAGGCGGCACATCAAAGCGTATTTCATCGTCGACCTTCACCTTGTAATTCGCTTTGACGACGATACCATTTACTGTGATCTTTTCATCCTTTAACAGCTTTTGTATATAAGAGCGCGACAAAGAATCGATAAGCACGCTTAAGCACTTATCAATCCTCTCATCTCCCATATCCTCGTTTATTTGAAAACAAAGCTGACCGCTGTCTTGAATCATCTATTTCAGTTCCCTGTACTTATTTTGTTTGAAATTGAGGAAATTTAAGTCCTCTTCCTTATAATAAAAAAACAATAATATAAAAAGCACTACCGAGGCCATTGTCACATACATATCAGCTACATTAAATATGGGAAAATTGATACATACGAAATAAATAAAATCCACCACATAATCCAAACGGATACGATCTATCATATTTCCTGCCGCACCTCCCGCAATCGTCACGAGAAGAATATGCAAAAACGTATACCGGCGGCCGCCAGGAGTCTTATAAAGAATATAAACGATTGTACATAAAAATATGATTCCGACAAATAGAAACAAAACCTTTTGATTTTGCAAAAGCCCAAACGCTGCGCCCCTGTTCTCCAGATAATTGAATTCCAAGATGCCTTCAATCACACTGTAAGCTGGCTGGTGCCTTAATTTAAGGACTGCAAAGTATTTGGAAAGCTGATCCGTGGCAATCAGCACGCTTAAAAGAAATACATCGAAGACAAGCAATTTTTTCTTTGACTTACTCATGAAAAATCCTCACGTTTCTTTGAATCGATAAGTATTTATGCGTACTTATCAATTATTATTCAGACATATCCTCTTCGTTAAAGCTGATTTCCTCTACCGCCGCTTTAATATCTTCCTCCGTGACACTCATATCGATAACGGCTTTTCCTACTTTTTTGAGAAGGACAAATTTAATCTTACCAGCGTCCATCTTTTTATCTGATTTTGTAAGGGCCGTTATTTCCTGCGAATCGATGTCTTCTATGGAAATCGGTAAATTGAAGGGCACGAACATATCCCTGATTTCATAATACTCCTCCATAGACAAAAGCTCGTGCTTCCATGAAATGAAAGCTGCCGCCACACATCCTAAGGCGACGCATTCCCCATGGTAAAGCTCAAAATTTTTCGCTTTTTCTATAGCATGTCCAATCGTATGTCCGAAGTTAAGGAGAGCCCTGTCTCCCATCTCCTTCGGGTCCTTTTCCACCACCGCTTTTTTGATGGAACAGCTCTTAATTACCATCTCCTCCAAGACGGAAGGCTCTCTCTCGCATATCTCATACATGTTATTAAGCAGCCACTCATAAAAAATATGGTCGCGAATCAAACCATGTTTCATAATTTCAGCAAAACCAGAGTAATATTGCCGTTCCTCCAGGGTCTTAAGCGCAGAAACATTCATATAAACCAGCTTGGGCATATGAAAAGCTCCCACCATGTTCTTGTACCCGTCAAAATCGACACCGGTCTTTCCGCCGATGCTGCTGTCCGCTTGTGCCAAGAGCGTGGTCGGAATCTGTATGAAATCGATTCCGCGCAAATAAGTTGCTGCAGTGAAGCCGGTCAGGTCTCCGACAACGCCGCCGCCCAATGCGATGAGCAAATCCTTTCTATCGAACTCTTCTTCAATAAGAAAGGTATAGGCTTTCTTCACCGTATCCAGCGTCTTGTTCTGTTCTCCCGCAGGGAAAGAAAAAACTACAGCTTTCTTACATTTATCCTTTATTAAATCCAAGATAGTCTGTGCATATAAGGCCTCCACCGAAGAGTCCGTCACAATGCAGAGCCGCCTGTTCCCAGTTCCAAGCTCTTCCAGTTCAAAAGCAAACTCGTCAAAGGTCTGCGAAAATACAATATCATAACAAGGCTTTTTTTCATAATTTATGGTCAATCTCTGGGCCATACATTTTTCCTCCGGCTTACATTATATAAAAACTTCCCTGATAAAAAGGGAAGTTTTCAACTTTATTTATTAATAGGTACATCGAAAGCTCCTGATAACAGCTCTTGAAAGTCTCCTGAAATATCTACGCTCGCTGGAGTAATGATGAATATGTAGTGAGATATTTTCTGCAGGTTGCCGCTCATCGCGAAGCAGGAACCGGAGGTGAAATCAATGATCCGCTGAGCGATATCCACGTCCAGGCCTTCCAGATTAAGCACTACCGTTCTGTTGGCTAACAATGTCTCTGTAATCTCCCTCGCATCCTCCACGGAAGTAGGTTTGATTACGCACACCTCCATGCCTGCGCCTATCATCTTCCTCGGCTGTCTTGCCATTGGAGTGATCTTGGGCGAAGACTTTTTAGCAGAGACATCCTCTAATATCGGAGATTCTTCCTTGGGAACTACCGTCTTTTTAGAAGACTGGTGCTCGTCGGAATCATCATAATAATCCTCATCATAATAATCCTCATCTTCATCATTCAACTTCATATAGTTTAAAAATTTATCCATTACTCCCATCGTAATATCTCCTTAACTGTTATAATTCCTTTCGCCAAATATGCCTGTCCCAACTCGAACATAAGTCGCGCCCTCTTCAATCGCGACTTCGTAATCTCCAGTCATCCCCATCGACAAAACATTCATATTAACATTATCATTGTTTTTTTTCATTATGTCAACAGATAATTGGCGTAAGCTTACAAAGTATTGTCTGTTTTCTTCCGAATTTTCAACATATGGCGCTATCATCATCAAGCCTTCGACTTCTATCGACGGCAGCCTGGAAATATTTTCAAGAAGCCCAGCAGTCTCATCAATGCTCACCCCGAACTTGGTATCCTCCTGCGCAGCATTTACCTCTATAAGAATATGAGCGGTAACATTCTTCTTCACCGCTTCCTTACTTATTTCTTCCGCCAGCCTCAAAGAATCCACCCCATGAATAAGATAAGCCTTATCAAC
This sequence comes from Bacillota bacterium, assembly GCA_023399455.1. GTDB lineage: Bacteria > Bacillota > Clostridia > Lachnospirales > Lachnospiraceae > Kineothrix > Kineothrix sedimenti. The sequence continues at coordinate 20,432 of JAEWPN010000253.1, read as the reverse complement.
AATATACTTCACCTTATTCCGCTGAAGATGCCCAATCATATGCCATCTGATATCCTTCGGCATCTGCTCATACTTGTCCACCAGTTCCTGCACCTTATTCTCCCCAAAGTCCCTGCATCCACACTCATACGCCGCTTTCAGTGCCTCCACCGGCATCGTCTTGCTGACCGCTATAAGCATCACTTCCTCGATATTCCGATCAGAACGCTTGCAGGCACTAAGAATATTGTTCTCTACCACCTTTATATTATCGGCAATATAACCATAACCGATGCCACTCTTCTCAGTACACACCTTATCTTTATCCTCACCCATACCTATCTCCTTTCCTACACCACCATAATTTAAAGCTAAAGAATCCTCCCACCTATCAGCGCAGTTGTTTTCTACAGGCACCCATTATTCATATATCAATTCATCCTCACTCACCGTCGCCGCATCCAAGACGATATAGTCGTACACATTCAGTCCATATGCCGTATTGGACTGCACAACGGAATATTCATCATTGCTGTATAAAATATTGACCTGCTTGAAATCAGCATATCCCTTATTGATGTTATATACCCCAATCAGGCTTCCTCTCTTGCTCACCGCATATTTCTCCGTACCTTCAGGAATTATAAGATAATCCCCTATTCGAAGGGTGGAATCATCCACATAATATTCCTCATCCTCTTCATTGTAAATCGTAGTCTCCACAAACTCCGTCGTAGCTGTTCCGTCCTCCGTGTAAGCTTCTCTCAACACTCCATAGGAACTACTGTTTCCGCCTTTTGTAACGAAGCTCTTGGGTACAATGAAAAATTCCTTTTCCACTATAGCGGAATTGGGAATCTTTAATCCCGATTCGTCTTCCAGAATGAGCTCAATATCTACAAAACGATCCGTACAGAACGTGATCATAGAATTGGTGAAGGCGAGCCTGACAAAAATATCGCCGTCTTCATTTGTATAAGAGTCCACCTTGCCCCAGGACGTTTCCTGGTTTTTTAAGAATTTTACCTTTACGTATTCCGCTTCGAGAAGCTCCGCTTCTCTGTCCTTATCGACCTGGATAACTAGCGACCAGTCTTCGCTTGTGGATAATTTATAAACAGGGTCACCCGCCGCAATCAATTCATTGCCTATTAACTGTTTTTTTTCGTAGTTCTCTTGTGAATACAACGCCTCGGTCATCTGCTCTAAGGTCAGCGCCTCATACCCATCCGTGGAATAGACGACAATACCTGCCGCAGGCGAAATACACTGCTTTACCAGCCCCTCCAGCCCTGAAGTCTGAATGGCATCTATGCTCTCCAAGATATTATAATTGGCCAGCTTCAGGACAGTCCCCTGCATACTGTATTTAAAGTCATAAGCCGCTGCAAAACTTTTCGGATCGAAGGTGCTGGAAAATCCTACGATTTCCGTCTTCAATTCTGACAAATCCGCCTTGGACAAAGAGTTTTCTCCCGAAGAGTTGGCGTTGATATAATCGGAGAGTTTGCCAGACTCATCCACGGCATAAACGAGGTCGCCCGCCGCCACTCTCGCTCCCTCTCTGGCAAAATAATTCACATATCCGGCATCGTCGGCCATCACCACCGTCTCGTCCCTGAGCGCCACCGCCTTGTATATATTATTGATAGATAGAGCACCCGCCTTGACCTCATAAGCAACGACATGCTTGGAGGTAAAATACATGAAGGTACAAATGATGATATAAATGAAAATAACAGCAAAAATTATCATCCCTATATTAAGATTGAGCGGCTTTCTATATTTTGTTACCTTATTGGAATTCTGATTGTTCAATCCAAGACCTCCCAGGCTTTGCTTTGCAAAGGAAAGGCCCCGGCAAGGTATCCGAGGCCAATTAAAATCAGTAAAACGAATCCACAATACTTTCCTGATTTAAAACTACTATAATTAAAGAGCTACAATAACCTTTGATTTCATAACTTCAGGCAATTCATGTTCATCTAATGAAATACTCAAAACGAAATCTACGCCAAACGATTCTCCAATTTTTTCTAATTTTTCAATTGCAGGAAGGGTGTCCTTGCCTTCCAGACAAGCTATCTTCAGGAAGCTGTCGAAATACATCTGTTGTAGATCGTGATCCTGAGATATAATACCACAGATAAATCCAAGAAACTCATCGCTGTTAGTGATCATATAATCCATTACGTTAATTAAACGAATCTTGTTGTTCAATTCATACATATGCTTTGTACTTTTGTCTAAATATGTAATATTTCCCGATGCTGTTTTCACCTCGGCATTTACCTTATCCAGTAAATGTTTTGTCTTACCTTTTCCCTTATTGCCTACTATTAATTGAACCATTGGTGAACCCTCCTATAGTAAATTCGGCCCATAAAAACTTATTAATAGGCCTATTTATATTATAGTTTATATTATATTAAAAAACAACTGTTAATTCTTTATTTCGCTCAACAAATCAGTCATATCCTGGTAAAGAATATCCTTATCGTCTGCGCGCAGAATTACGGAAATATATGGCTTACCCGTAGAATCCCTGGAGAGAATAATCAGACAGTGTCCTGCCGCATTAGTAGTCCCCGTCTTTCCGCCGATAACCGTTATCGCATCAGGAGCGTTCTTCTCCCCCTGAAGGTAAAGATTCGTTGTATTTACAGAAATCTCTTTATCGTTTCCGTTCTTGTCCTTGTACACGGTTGTATAGGACGGCATGGAAATAATTTCATTGATCAGATTATATTCCAGGGCTGCATTAAAAATCAGATACATGTCATAAGCCGTCACGTAATGATTGTCCGCAGTAAGCCCGTGAGGATTCACAAAATTGCTGTTCGTGGCTCCTATCTCCTTCGCTTCCTGATTCATCAGTTCGCTAAAGCCCTCCACAGAACCACCCACGCCCTCCGCAATCATTACCGCAGCATCGTTTGCGGAGTTGATGAGAAGCAGATGGAGCGCCTGCGTCAGTGTCATCTTGTCCCCTTCCTTTATTCCCACGGTCTGGGCGCCTGATTCCGTAATCTTTACATTGGCGGAGGCAGCCAGAACTTCATCGGGAGAGCCGTATTTCAACGCTACCAGAGCAGTCATGATTTTGGTCAGGCTGGCTGGCGCCAGCTTCTCGTATACGTTTTTCGCTAAAATGGTCTCATTGGTAGACAAGGAAAAAAGTGCTGCGGAGCTGACCTGACTAAGATCCAGGTCCTCTGCAACAATATCTCCATCCACAACACATAAATCCGCCGCGAAAGGCGTAGCAGTATCCACAGCTTCTTCCGAAACGGAAATGCGGTAGCTGCTTACCGGATAGTCGGGCGAATACGCCATTTCATAAGGCGTGCTGCCGCAGCCGGTAAGAATGCTTCCTAATAAAACTGTACTTATACTCAAACAAAAAATTCTGTTATCTATACATCTCACGCCACTCTAAATCTCCTCTATCCAGCGATTTTATCAGTAGTTCTGCCGAAGCCAGATTAGTCGCCAACGGAATGTTGTAAACATCACATAAACGTACTACATTATTAACGTCAGGCTCATGAGGCTTAGGAGTCAGCGGATCGCGGAGAAAAATAACGAGATCCATTTCATTGTGCTCAATTTGTGCACCTATCTGCTGTTCACCCCCCAGATGACCTGCCAGAAATTTATGCACGTTCAGATTCGTAACCTCTTCAATCAGTCTCCCTGTCGTTCCCGTTGCAAAAAGTTCGTTCTTGCTTAAAATCCCTTTGTAAGCAATACAAAAATTCTGCATCAATTTCTTTTTTGCATCGTGTGCAATCAGTGCAATGTTCATAGTTATACCCTCTCTTATGTTAATATTTATTTTTACATTGTAAACCAACGTTTAAAACGAAACCGATCCCTATATACAAGCTGACTAAGGACGTCAGCCCGTAGCTTACAAAGGGAAGCGTGACTCCCGTATTCGGAAGCAGTCCCGTTGTTACGCCTATATTCAGGAAACCTTGGAAACCAATCAGTCCGGCCATTCCGGAAGCTATAATGGCACCGGCGACATCTTTCGACCTGCGCGCCACCAGAATACATTCCAAGGTGATGAGAATGATGAGTACGATTACAGTACAGGTACCTATGAAGCCAAATTCCTCTCCGATTACCGCAAAGATAAAGTCCGTCTGAGGCTCCGAAATGAAATTGCCGTTTTTAACAGAGCTGATAACGTTCGTGTTATATCCTTTTCCATGAAGCTGTCCGGAACCAATCGCCATAATGGAATTCAACTGCTGATAAGCCTCCGTCGTGGCATACTCCTCCGGATACAGCCACGCGAGGATACGCGTCTGCTGATAGACTTGAATCAGATCCTGATCCGGCTGAAGGACGATGGTCATTACTATGATAAACGCAGGAACCGTAACTGCCAATATTCCGGCCACCAGCTTCCAATGAACACCGCCTACAAACATAATAACACAAAATACTACAGCAAGCACTATCGTAGTTGATAAATTCGGCTGCTCGTAAATTAAAAACAACGGGGGAAGTATGAGCAGGCAGCATATTGCAATGTTTTTGAAGGTGTTCAATTTTTCCCTATGTCTCATTATAAACTGTGCGTAAAACAGAATCAACAAAATTTTCGCAGTTTCCGACGGCTGAAACTGAATTCCGAACAGTTCCACCCATCGCTGGGCGCCGTTTACCAGCTCGCCCATCACGGCAACCAGCACGAGAAGGACGATATTGGCCAGATAACAGAGCCAGTACAGCTTAAGCAGCACAGAATAATCAAAAAGAGAAATTACGACCATGAGAAATAAACCGAGTATAAATCCGGCAATCTGCGTTTTCTGCACTGATTCTTTTGCACTGCCCACGGCTAAAATACCAATAACAGTGAGGGAAATCACCAAGATAATAAGCTTAAAGTCATAATCCCGTATTCTGTATTGTTTCAGCATCTTTTTTCCCTCCAAGTTAAGCCGCTTTTTATTTTGAGGCCGCTTTTTTATTTATTCACGTCAATAATCGGAATGTTGGCATATAAAGACGGAGTCTTCATGCGCCCCTTTGTTCCCGTTTTCGTGATTTGTATTTCCATGCTTTTTGCATCGATTTTCATGTATTTTGAAATGACCTTTGCGATGTCCGTTTTTATCATGTCCATCATTTCCGGAGAGCAGTTTACCCGGTCGGATATCAATAATATTTTCAATCTATCCTTGGCTATTTCCCGGGAACTCTTCCTCTTAAAAAAATTTCCGAATCCCATCAAAACTCCTCCTTAATTTTTGTGAAATATACCAGTTACTCTTGTCCAGAAAGAAATCGTCTTCTCGAAATCGATAAAAGGGATTTCTTTGCCGAGTACACGTTCGCATATGTTCTGATACGCGCGCCCTGCCATAGTATCATTTCCTACAAGAGGTTCTCCCTGATTGGTAGCTATCACTACATTTTCATCGTCCGGTACAATACCAATAAGAGGAATGGAAAGGATGTCCACAACGTCCGCTGCGCTCATCATATCTCCTCTCTTTACCATATCGTACCGTATTCTGTTGATAATTAAGTCGATTTGTTTGAATTCGTTGGCCTCCAAAAGACCGATAATTCTGTCGGCGTCCCTAATAGCCGAGACCTCCGGTGTGGTCACCACAAGTGCCCTGTCTGCGCCGGCTATGGCGTTTTGAAAGCCTTGTTCGATTCCGGCCGGACAATCCAGAATGATATAATCGAACTGCTCCTTCAGCTGATGAATCATTTTTATCATCTGCTGAGGAGTGACTGCAGTCTTATCCTTCGTCTGGGCGGAGGGCATAAGATACAGGCTCTGGTGACGCTTGTCCTTGATGAGCGCCTGCTTTACCCTGCACTTTCCTTCGATAACATCCACCAGATTATATACAATCCGGTTCTCCAGTCCCATGACGACATCAAGATTCCTGAGCCCGATATCCGTATCGATGAGGACCACTTTCTTTCCCATGGCTGCCAAACCCGTTCCTACGTTTGCAGAGGTGGTGGTCTTTCCTACCCCGCCTTTTCCTGATGTGACGACAATTACTTCACTCATACCGATTCCTCCAAGATGAATAATTTCGTCCACTAAGCCTGTCCGGGCGGACAATAAGCCTTACCTATTACCCATTATTATAGTGTAAGGTCGCTCAGTAATTCTTTTGTTATAGATTCCATCACTACTCTGTTGTTTTTCACGTAAGCAATTTTCGGCTGTACCTTCTGTTTAATAGGCCATTTTATCTGTTTATCGTTATTTTTATATTTGAAATCGCCGATTTTTAATTTCTCCGGCGACATTTCAAGCGCAACTACAAAATGCCCTTCATTTCCGCTTCCTCCGGCATAAGCCTTGCCGAAAAGTCCTCCCAGGATAACAATGTCCTTCGTGGAAATGATAGCGCTGCCGGGATAAACATCTCCCAGCACGACGATACTCGATTCGGTCTCCAATATCTGACCGTTTCTCAAGGTCCCCCGGTAAAAATGGCCGTCGTTTTCCTGCTCGCTGTTTCGATATTCTAATTGCTGCAAAGCCCTTAAATAATTCTGGTTAGTCTCCTCATCCTTTCCTACGAGGCAGACGATATGTAAATCCGAATTAGTAATTATAGTATCCAGTACGTACCGCTCCTCCTCCTCCGATAAATGCCTTCCTTCCAATGAAATAGCCATTTTTGCATCTTTAAAAAAATGGTTGGACTCCTTGAACTTAAAGGCGATTTCATTCAAAAGCTCCTCAAAAGAAAGCATCGGATCCAGATAGACCGATATCCCGTTTTGAAAGCTCTTAATAATTACAGCATTTCTCATTATGATCTCCATTCCGCTTCGACGCCGCAATTCCTGCGCCGAAACACATTCCTTTTTGATTAATCCGTATTGATGCTGCCTCCGGTAAGAGCCTCGGCAGTACCAGTTATATCTTCTTCATCCACCAGATCATAGTAATACTGAATGACATCTTTTGCTATCTGCGCCGCATAATCCGACGTATATCCGTTGGCCACTCTCGTCGCAATAGCGATTTCGGGATTCTCATAAGGAGCATAGCATACGAACAAAGCATGGTTAGGACGGCTCTTGCTTTCCTGTGCGGTACCGGTTTTTCCGGCAACATTCACACCCAGGCCGCTGTAATAGCTCTTCGCCTCCACAACCGCACGCATGCCGGAATGAATGCTGTCCCAATAGGATGCATCCATATCGATAGTATTGCGCACTTCGGCGGAATAATCCTCCAAAGTATTTTTATTGTGATCTGTCAATTTGTCCAATAATGTTAAATTATAACACGTTCCACTGTTTGCGACCGTTGTAACGTATCGCGCAAGTCCGACAGTGGTGTAGTTATTCGTACCTTGTCCGATGGCGGAACGAACCGCGTCTTCGTCGGATACTTGTGGCTGGGATTCCTCTATTTCCACACCGGAGGTCTCTGTCAGCCCGTACAGATCCGCATATTGTGTCAGCTTTTGGAGTCCCAGATCGGGAAGGTATCTGTCACCCAAAGTTCCAAGCCTATAGCCTACCTCATAGAAAAAGCTGTTGCAGGAATTCTTAATGCCCCCCGCTACGTTCAGCGAACCGTGGCTGCCTCTCGGCCATATCCAGCAGTGAGGCGGCGGATCGATTTTATCGAAGGTACCGGTACACACAATAGTGCTGGAAGTATTGATAACGCCCTCCATGAGCCCGGCAGTGGCCGTCACCATTTTAAAGGTGGAACCGGGGGCCGTCTTTTGGTAAGTGGCATAATTGATCATCGGTGTGGACAAGTCGTTTAGCAGAGAGGAGAAATAGTCCGCATCTACGCCGTTCGCCATTCGGTTATTATCATATCCGGGATAGGAAACAAGGGCCAGCACCTCTCCGGTATTGACATCTGTCACCACCGACGAAGCGGAATGCGGATCAAGGGCCAGCTGAGCCGGAGTGATATCCAGATTTCCTATACGCTCCAGCATGAAATCATAAGGCGAAAGAAGGCCCGAATTAAACCGCTCCAGCTCCTCCTCCTCCACTTCTACCAACTTCTGCTCCAGTAGAATGCTGCAAATCTGTCTTCCAGAAATATCGTTATTACGTATCATATACTTATATATCTTTTTATTAAATCCCGAATTGTTATCGATATTTTCGAAAATATACTCTAACAGCTGAGCATATATTTCATCGGAATTGGAATACTGACTATCCAAGTCAAGCTTCGTTACATCCACCCAGTTCTTGGAAATCACATAATTAAGGTATTCGTTCAAGCTGATGACCTCATCCGTAGCCCATGCTTTATATTTGGGGTCAGACTTATCAATTTCAGATTCCATAATTACCGAGTTAGAATTCAGCATCGAGGTAATGAAACTTTCATAAACCTGATACTCCAAAGACAGATTGTTATACGTTGTCTTCGTCTCCGTAAGCTCCTGGCGCAAAGTATTCACCACCGCATCCTTCTTGACAAGGAAGCTTTCATATACAACCTTCTCATTTTCTCCCGCTGTCTTGTTCGAGAAATTGTTCATATCTATGACGTTATTGTTAAGCAATGCGAAATATACGTCGTCGATGGGGATGAGAATATCACTGCTGGAGGAATTTTCCCCCGGCTGGTATTCTTTGATATTGCGTATCTTCGTAAGAAGTATGCTGGCCAGCTTGGATTCCAGAATATCGTAAACCGTCTCTTGCAAATCTTTATCGATCGTAAGGAACAAATCGTTGCCCGCAATTGGTTCCACCCGATTGCTGGTCTCGATAACCTTTCCCATATTGTCCACCACCACGTCCTCAGAGCCCTTGGTTCCCTGAAGCTGTGCCTCCATGGAATATTCGATACCGGACTTTCCTACGGTATCGTTCAGATCATACTTGCTGTTCTGCTCCTGTAGAGTATTAAGCTCCTCCTGCGACACCTTGCCCGTATAACCGATGATCTGGGAAAAATAAACGCTGTCCACATACTTTCTCACCGTATCTTCGGCCACATCCACACCGTCCAGCTCGTCGGTGTTTTCCATGACCACCGCTACCGTTTCCTCGCTTACGTCATATGCCACTGTTGTAGCGATATATTTCTGAAAGCTGTTTGTGCTTAGTGCATAGCGAATCGTCAGAATCTTTAATATCTCTTCCTTAGTATATCCCATCCCTGATACAAAGGACTTGCTGTCATCGGGATCCGTATAGGTACCGATTCCGAAGCGTTCGGTCTTGCACAAATCGTTTACTACCTCTGCCGCAGTCTTGGTCGCATACTTGTAGCCTTTTTCCATCATCTCATCAATGGTGGTATAGCCGTAAACATCTGCCAGAAAGCGCATGAGCTGTCTGTCCTCCACCGCAAAAGCATAATTGCCGTCGTTGTCGAGAATAATATTGAAATCGTTGACTACACTATCTCCATTTTTCTCGATCATCTGAATCAGCCGGTAAATCGTATCGTTTAAATTGGCATTTTTCGTTCTTCCCGACTCATAGACGTCTTCAATAGTCACGTTATAAGCCAGTTCATTATAAGCCAGGTAATTTCCTTCTCTGTCATAAATATTTCCCCGCGTACTGGCAAGGCTTTTTGTCTTCGTTGTCTTGAGTCTGAAATCGTTCAGGTAGGTTTCTCCCTTTACGATTTGAAGATCGAAGACTCGGTAAACCATTAACGCCCCCAGCGCGATGAATAGGGCGGATAGTATGAGTAAGCGTATATTTACAGCATTCAGTAAGTTTTCTTTTAGATGTTGAAAGCGGTTAAACAAATTTCTTCGCACCTCTTTTCTCGCTGGTTTCCAACTTGCGGTTTATCCAAAGTATTACGGGATATAAAACGATCGTAATAACGATCGTATAAACGATTTCAGGCAATATAATATGCCTGAAATAATAGCCTATATTGAATCTCGCTCTCATTAAAAACAGCAGAGTATAGCACATCAGGCCATAAAACAAATCGCTTCCGATAATGAGCACGATTGGAAGCTTTATATCCTCCGGATAAAAAATACGGTTGAATTTCCCGTTGGTATATCCTATGTACATATAGAGCAGAGCGTAGAAGCCGATTACTTCCCCGAAGAACACATCGATGAAAAGACCGCTGAAAAATCCGATGAAAAGACCGCTCCGTTCTCCTCTCATAAAGCCGAAAGACGCAGTGAGCACGATCAACAGGTTAGGAACGATTCCGCCAAAAGCTAAGGACGGGAATACCGTACATTGCAGTAAAAAACAGACGAAAATCAATAACGCCATCACTATCGTTCTTTTCATGTGCTCATCTCCTTTCTTCGTCTTTAAAAATACTTGTTAATTTACTGTCTGCTTAAGCTCCAATATGACGAGTACCTCCTCCAAATGCTCGAAGTCCACAGCCGGAGTGAGAAGACCTGATTTCGTGATATTGTTAGAATCTATATTCAGTGTGCTGATATAACCGATTAAAATATTAGGCAGATATTTATCGCTTATATTGGAGGTGACGATCTTATCGCCCTCTACCACCTTGTCCGCGCTGTCAACGAGCTGTTCGAAGCGAATCACGCCAGCTGCATACAGTTCCAAATCACCGGATACGATCAGATTGTCCGCAGTGGCAAGCACCTGCCCGCTGACATTGGAATTGTCCGCAATAATCGAGGACACCTTGGCCCAATTAGGCCCTACATCCACGATGCGTCCCACCAGACCTCCTGCAGCCATCACATTCATGTCCACCGCAATGCCGTCCTGTTCTCCTTTGTCGATAACGAAGGAATGGAACCAGTTACCCGCATCTCTTGCGATAATTCTGGCTCCGATTTTCTCGTAGCCCTCATATTGAGAGCCCAGTTTATACAGCTCTCTTAGATTGGTAAGCTCGTACCTGTCCTGCTGAAGCTCCGTATTATCGATGGTAAGCTGGTCAATCTGGGCCTTCAGCTCCTCGTTCTCGCTAAGCAGTTCCCTAATTTGCTGAAGCTCCTCAGTGCGGTTCGACAGCCATTTTCCCACCGAACTGATTCCCTGTTCAAAAGGTACAATAACATAACCCACCACTGTATTTAAGGGGCCGCTGAAAATATTCGTATTGAATGTGAGGATAATAGTTCCTGCACAGAGAATTGTTAAAATAAAAAGGAGATATTTACTTGGTAACGTAAACTTCTCTCCTCTTTTTTTTATGATTGGACTCATTTGCTCATTCCTTCAATCGCATATGCTACCGATTTATAATTATCTTCTTTAATGATTTTCGCAAATCCCAGCGCTACGCTCGTCATGGGGCTTTCGGAGACCTGAACCTTAAGTCCGGTGCCGTTACTCATAAGCTCTGCCAGATGACTTACCTGCGAAGCACCTCCAGTCAGATAGATTCCGTGTTTATAGATATCCGCTGCAAGTTCGGGGGGAGTTCTTTCCAAAATGACTTTTACATTATCAATAATCGTATTAAAGTTTTCCTTCAGGGATTCATCCACAAGGGTAGTCGGAATCTCGCGCTCCACCGGAAGCCCTGTAACGATATCTCTGCCATATACTACTGCGTCCTTCTGTGCCTTCTCCAAATCCTTCAAGGCGATCTTCACATTTTCTGCCGTCTTTCCACCGATAATCAAGCTGAATTCACGGCGTATCGCAGCGCGGATGGCATCGTCAAATTTCTGTCCGCCCACCTTGATCAATCTGCTCAGAACGATTCCTCCTAAAGAAAGTATGGAGATCTCTGTCGTATCATAGCCTACATTCACTACGAGCACACCCTGCGAGTTCTTTACGTCGATGTCCATGCCGAGTCCGTCGGCCACCGCTTTCTCTACCACCATAATCTTTCGCGATTTTACATTGGCATCTTTAATTAAATCGTAAAAAGCCCTCTTTTCCACTTCCGTAACATCAGTGGGCACCGCGATATAATAATCGGCGGGCTTTACATTACCCTTTGTCAGATCTCCGATAAAATATTTTATCAAAGTCTGCATGTTTTTAATATCAGCGATTACGCCGTTGCTAAGCGGATAAGAAATATGGATGTTGGCAGGTGCCTTCTCGTACATTTCAAAAGCAGAATTTCCGTAAGCAAAAAGAGTGTTCTTATTCTCGATGGCAATCATATTTTTTTCTATTATGACATTGTCATCGCTCTTGTTGTAGATTTTGATATTGCTCGTTCCCAAGTCAATACCGAATGCGTTGTTTCCCAAAGCGACAAACCCCTTTCTATAGTAAACCGGCTTCCTTGAAGCTCATATATTTGTTATCTCCGATGATGATGTGGTCCAGCAGGACGATATCGATCATGCTGCCAATCTTCTTCACTTTGTCCGTAATGAGAACATCCTGCCTGCTAGGGGCCGGATCTCCGCTGGGATGATTGTGCAGAAGCATAATGTGGACGGCTTCTGCCTTCAGTGCCGCTAAAAATACCTCTCTCGGAGAAAGCAGGGAGGTGTTCACCGTCCCTATGGATAAAAGGCATTCCTCCAAAAGGCAGGAACGATTATCCAAAAGAAGCAAAATTACCTTCTCCTTCTTCTCGTGCCTCAGCTTTTCCATGTAATATTCGGCAACTGAGGAGGGATTCAAAAACTGCAGCTTATCTCCGGCTCTGGACATAGCCATGCGCATGGAAAGCTCCGCAAGGCATTTTATCTTTACTGCCTTCACTTCGCCGATTCCTTTAATACTCATAAGCTCCTTTACCGTTACATGATGAAGCCCGCACAGCCCATTCTCCTTGACGGAGGGAAGAGCCAGCACTTGTTTCCCCAGCTCCACCGGGGAGTTGTCCGCAGTACCCGTTCGAATAATTATGGCAAGAAGCTCGGCTTCCGTCAAGACGCAGGCGCCTAAGCGCATGAATTTCTCATAGGGCATTTCCACGTTCGTAACTGTTGTCTGCAATAGACGATTGCTGTTCATAACACACTTCTTTCCCAAGCGCTCTCCGGGCAAAAGGAAAAGATGACAATGAGTCGAATACATTCATAAGTAAGATATACTCATAAGCTCATATAAAGCGATAAATAACAATGGCGGCAAAAATACCGATGATGCTTCCTATCGTTATTTTTATCGTGAGGCCGAAGGTGACGCTCAATATTCCCAAATCCAAAATAAAAGGGCTGGTAAGACCGAAGGTCTGTCCGAAATTAACCCATGAACCCGGGAAAAGACTTCCAATGAACCCGCCGAGAACAATACCTGCGAGGATTAGCAGAAAGCAAGTCCAATTATTTTTCTTTCGCATATAATGCCTCCATATTCAATAGCATAACTAATATTCATAATATCACACATCGCTTTTCATGTACATAAAATTCCAATTTTTTTTTCTTAACTTTTCTTTAAATAAATGTATTTCTTTACGAAATACGACAAAATTCCAAATGAAATATCAAAATGTTCACCCGGCTATTTTTTCGGCGGAAATCACCCCGTCATCCATTAGCCGCTGTATGGTTTTCAGTATGCCGAATTTGGCGTGGGGCCATGTAAGACCTCCCTGAAAGTATACCGCATAAGGAGGCTTGATCGGTCCGTCCGCGGACAGCTCAATGGAGGAGCCGGATACGAAGGCTCCCGCAGCCATGATCACCTGACTGTCATAGCCCGGCATATCCCATGGCTCAGGCGTAACGAAGCTGTCCACCGGCGCAGCGCTCTGGACGCCCTTGCAGAAAGAAATCACGCCCTCCGGGGAACCGAAGGTAACCGCCTGAATGATATCGTGGCGGCTCTGGGAACCGTCCGGTACCACCGCAAAACCTAAGCGCTCGTAGAGATTCGCAGCAAAAACAGCTCCCTTCAATGCGCTTGCCGTAACCGTAGGTGCCAGAAAAAGGCCCTGGTAAAAAGAAGGCAGTATGCCGAGGGAGGCTCCCACTTCCTTGGAAAGCCCGGGAGAGGTGAGACGGCACGCCGCATTTTCCACACACTCTCTTTTTCCCGCAATATAGCCGCCGGTAGGTGCTAACCCGCCTCCCGGATTCTTAATGAGAGAGCCGACCACCATATCCGCCCCTGCATCGGAGGGCTCTATGGTCTCAACGAATTCTCCATAACAGTTGTCTACCATGCAGATAACATCCGGCTTGATATTTTTGATAAAGGAAATCAGCTCTCCGATCCGCTCTACCGAAAGAGTAGGTCTTGTCTGATATCCTTTGGAGCGCTGTATGGTAACGAGCTTTGTTTTATCGTTTATTGCCTTTTTAATATTCTCATAATCAAAGGCTCCGTCAGAAAGCAAATCCACTTGCCTGTAAGAGACCCCATATTCTGCCAGAGAGCCTCTGGAAGGACGAATGCCGATAACTTCCTCCAAGGTATCATAAGGCTTTCCAACCGGGGAAAGAAGTTCTTCTCCCGGACGCAGGTTGCTCATAAGCGCCAGCGCCAGCGCGTGGGTCCCGCAGGTAATCTGAGGGCGCACTAAGGCGTCCTGGGTATGGAACAGCTTAGCATACACTGTCTCTAAAGTATCCCTTCCCAAATCGTTATATCCATATCCCGTGGTCCCAAGCAGGCAGGCTTCGCTTACCTTCGCCTCCTGCATGGCATTTATCACCTTTAGCTGATTGTATTCGGCAACACGGTCTATCTGCGCAAAGCGGCCGGACAACTCCACCCATACTTTTTCTCCGAAAGCGTATACTTTCTCTGTTATGCCGAGAGTCTTATAAATTTCATTATTGTTAGGCACTTCTATATTTTCAGACATGTTTTCGTATCTCCTCGCATTTCATCAGCATATAATTAAGAATCGCTTCGCCGTCGTAGGCAAACTCATTCTTATTTATCCAAATAACGTCTTTTTCCCGACGAAACCATGTGAGCTGTCTCTTGGCAAAATGCCTCGTATCCCGTTTAATCAGGTAAACGGCCCTTTCCAAATCGATTTCTCCGGCCAGATAACTCAATATCTCCTTGTACCCGAGGCCCTGCATGGATACCATATTCCCGGTGCAGCCTTCTTTTTTCAGGCATTCGACCTCTTCCACCAACCCATCCCGAAGCATCTTGTCAACACGTTCATCTATTTTCTCATAGAGAAGGCTTCTTAAGTCATTCAAGACGAAATAACGGGATAAATAAGCAGACTTCTTCTCTCTTTGCTCTTCATTATGCTCCGATATTTTCTCGCCGGTGAGCATATGAAATTCTAAAGCACGGATAACACGCTTCACGTTATTTTCATGAATGGCCTCAGCGGCTCTTTTATCCACCTTCTCAAGCATCTCATGAAGGAACGCGTTTCCTCTTTCCTCCGCAAGCGCTTCTAATTCTCTTCGGTATACAGTATTTTCCTCATTATCCGTAAAATCGATATCGTAGAGAATCGACTGGATATAAAATCCGGTTCCACCCACTAAAAGGGGAATCCTTCCCCGCTCATAAATGCCTTTCATGCACTCTTTCACGTACTTCTGGAAAAGCACTACATTAAACTCTTCCTCCGGCTCTAAAATATCCACCATATGATGAGGAATACCCTGCATTTCCTCCGGACGTATTTTCGCAGAGCCCACGTCCATACGCTTATATACCTGCATGGAATCGGCGGAGATAATTTCTCCGCCCACTTTTTTCGCCAACTCGATGGATATCGCCGTCTTCCCCACAGCCGTGGGACCTGTCAAAATAATGAGAGGCTTTTTTGCATCTGTCATAAGTTATTTCCTCATGAGTATATATACTCATTATAAACATCAAACAATTCTTTTAAATTTCTTCTCTAATTCATATTTGCTCATAGATATAATGGTAGGCCTTCCGTGAGGGCAATGATAAGGATCCTCCAAAGCCAGCAGTTCATCGATCAGGGCCTCCATTTCCATAATACTAAAGGACATATTTCCCTTTACCGCCGCCTTGCACGCCATAGTTGCGATTCTCCTATTAATCACTGCCGGAGTCCCCTTAGGTGCTCCCTCAGCCAACTCATCCAGCATTTCAGTGAAAAACCTGCTCTCACTGCAGCCGTACAGTTCCGTAGGTACGCTTCTGATGGCATACTCGTTGCCGCCAAAAAGCTCTATTTCAAATCCCATATCCGCAAAGGATACTTCATATTCTTTCAGAACACTTTCCTCCCTGCCTGATAAAGTTACGATAACAGGCGGCTCTAAAAGCTGAGATTGTACCTGACATTCCTCCAACCCCCTTATGAACTTCTCGTATTTCACCTTTTCGTGAGCTGCGTGCTGGTCAATGATAAACAGCTTATCCGAGAATGCAACAAGCCAGTAGGTATCAAATATCTGTCCCATAATGCGGTACTGTGTCCTGGCTTCCCTAGTCAGCATTTTTTCTTCGAACAAGTTGAGCTGTGTCGGTTTTTCGACAAAAATATGCTCGCCTGCTTTTATGATATTTGCATGATTCTTTGCATTCTCTTGAATATCCGAACGGTTTTCCGTTCCTATTATCCGACCCGCCGGAGGATTCTGCAGGACATCCTTCATTTTATCCTCCATCTGCTGTGTTTCTTCTTTTTTCGGCATAATTCGGTTTTCGACAAAAAAATCGCTTTCTGTATCGGTATTTTCTTCGCGTGCATCTCCGTAAGTATTCTCTTCTCTCACGGCATCTTCTGCTTTTACAAGGCTCTCGTTTTTCGTGAGAATTCCTGCGTTTATCAGACTTTCTGCACTTGCAAAGCCTTCTCCCCTGCCCCCGTACAACCGTTTCGCCTCAAAAGGCTCAGGAATTGCACCCGCAGGAATTATCTCCGGAGCTTCCTTCTTCCTCTCCTCCAATATGACGGCTGGAATCAGCTCCGTTTCATGAAGGCTCTTTGTAATATGTTCGGAAATAAAGTCATAGAGCTTCATCTGGTTCGTGAACCTGACCTCCATTTTGGTAGGATGCACATTCACGTCCATTTCCTGAGAATCGATCTGAAGGTGAAGGACTACAAAAGGAAACTTGTGCTGCATTACATATTTTTTATAGCCTTCTTCAATCGCTTTGCCGATGATACCGCTCTTTATAAAACGACCGTTAACAAAGTAGATTTCAAAGCTTCTGTTCGCTCTGTTGATTTCCGGCTTCCCTATAAAACCTGACATATGAATGCCGCTTTCCGAGATATCCACAGGAATCAGTGAAGAGGAAATATCCTTGCCGTAAATCCGGTAGATGATTTCCTGCAGATTGCCGTTTCCCGAAGTGTAAAAGCGAGTCTGTCCGTTATTGATATATTTGAAAGAAACTCCGGGATTAGACATCGCCATATGCTCCATCAAATCGGAAACATAACCACCCTCAGTCTGTGGCTGCTTTAGGAATTTCTTCCGCACGGGAGTGTTGAAAAAGAGATTTCTCACGAGAATCGTTGTACCGTCCGGAGCGCCCACCTCTTCCGCCTCTTTTTCCAAGCCGCCCTCTATCGAATAACGTATTCCGGTAAGCTCATTCTTCGTCTTCGTAATCAGCTCGAGCTTCGATACGGCAGCGATGCTGGACAGTGCTTCTCCTCGAAAGCCGAGGCTTACGATATGCAGCAGATCCTCCACCGTATTGATTTTGCTGGTGGCATGTCTTAAAAAGGCCTTCGGAACCTCGCTCTTGTCGATGCCTGAACCGTTATCGGTCACACGAATCAACGAGATGCCCCCCTCCTTGATTTCCACCGTGATTACCGTGGCGCCTGCATCTATCGCATTTTCCAATAGTTCCTTCACCACGCTGGCGGGGCGTTCCACAACCTCGCCGGCGGCTATTTTATCTATCGTGTCTTTGCTTAATACGTTTATCTGTGCCATGTTTTCTCCCCTTTCCGTCCCTTCCTGCGTTTACCAGCGGTTCTTTAGCTTGCTCTGCAATCGGTACAAAGTATTCAGTGCATCTAAAGGCGTTAGATTGGTAACATCTACCTCTTTCAATTCCTTAATCACATCTTCATCGCTTACCGTATCGAATAGGGAAATCTGCTCCAAATCTACCTCGTCATATTTCTTTGCCGTCTTTTTATCTGTTTTATTATCGATTGCAATATTCTGCACCTTTTCCGTAATGTCGTTATCGCTGAGCTGCTCCACGATTTCTTTTGCTCTGTCGATTACCATGTCGGGAACGCCTGCCAGCTTGGCGACCTGAATGCCGTAACTCTTATCCGCTCCGCCCTTTATGATCTTACGAAGAAAGACGATATCATCCCCTTTCTCCTTCACGGCGATACAGTAATTGTTCACATTGCTCATCTTCCCTTCCAACTCGGTCAGTTCGTGGTAATGGGTGGCAAAAAGAGTCTTTGCTCCCAGATATTTTCGATTGCTGATATGCTCGATCACCGCCCAAGCGATACTGAGCCCATCGAAAGTAGATGTTCCTCTGCC
Source organism: Bacillota bacterium (assembly GCA_023399455.1). Classification (GTDB taxonomy): domain Bacteria; phylum Bacillota; class Clostridia; order Lachnospirales; family Lachnospiraceae; genus Kineothrix; species Kineothrix sedimenti. Next base: position 2,142 of record JAEWPN010000253.1, on the reverse strand, counting down.
GATTTCGTCCAGCACCAACAGGCTGTCCGGCGTGGCGTTTCGCAAAATATTCGCCACCTCGTTCATCTCCACCATAAAGGTACTTTGTCCGCTGGCCAAATCGTCGGAGGCACCCACTCTCGTAAAAATCCGATCCACAATGCCGATATTCGCCGCAGAAGCGGGCACAAAACTTCCGATCTGCGCCATCAGTACGATAAGGGCAGCCTGTCTCATATAGGTAGACTTTCCTGCCATATTCGGCCCCGTAATGACGGAAATACAGTTTTTATTATTATCCAGATAAGTATCGTTGGAGATGAACATATCGTTAACAATCATCTTCTCCACCACCGGATGTCTGCCGTCCCTAATGTCGATGATGCCCTTTTCATTTATTTTCGGGCGTACATATTTGTTTCGTTCCGCCGTCAGCGAAAGTGACGCGAATACGTCCAACGCCGCCACCGCCTTTGCCGTCTTCTGGATTCTCTCGATTTCTTCAGCGATAGTATCTCTCACCTTGCAGAATATATCATATTCCAAAGCGAATAATTTATCCTCCGCATTTAAAATCGTGTCCTCCAGCTCCTTCAGCCGGGGGGTAGTGTACCTTTCAGCATTGGAAAGCGTCTGCTTTCTTATGTAGTCGTCCGGCACCATCCCTAAGTAAGAATTCGTCACCTCGAAATAATAGCCGAATACTTTGTTGTATTTGATGCGCAGGTTTTTGATTCCCGTACGCTCCTTATCATCATTTTCCAGCTTCGCAAGCCAGTTTTTACCTTCCGTCTTGGCTCTCCGCAAGCTGTCTATCGTCTCGTCAAAACCCTCTTTTATAATTCCACCTTCCTTTATGGCGATAGGAGGCTCGTCCACGATCGCATTTTCTATAAGGCGGCAAATATCCTCCAAGCCGTCGATATCTTTGTCGATACCCTGCAAAAGCTGGCTGTCGAGATCGTGCAAAACGGTCTTTATATGGGGCAGCATTTCGAGAGAATTACGAAAGGCGGTCAAATCTCTGGGATTGGCGGTTTTATAGCTGACTTTGCCAAGAAGCCTCTCCAAATCATAAATCGGATTCAAATATTCTCTGATTTCATCTCTGGACACGGCATTATCACACAGCACCTCGATAGCATCCTGACGTGCGGCAATGCTCACGGCATCGATCAAAGGCTGTTCGATATAACTTCTGAGCGTTCTGGCTCCCATGGCAGTCTTCGTCTTATCTAACACCCACAAAAGAGACCCTCTTTTCTGCTTTTCCCGTAAGGTCTCCGTCAGCTCCAGATTGCGTCTGGTGGAGCTGTCCAAAAGCATATATTTACTCGTAAGATAGGGATATAAATGAGTGAAATGGGCCAAGGAAGTTCTTTGCGTCTCATAAAGGTACTGCAAAAGCGCTCCGGCCGCTATCATTCCTACAGGGAAATCCTCAATACCCAGTCCCGTCAGGACCTGAACGCGGAAATGCCGCATCAGGCATTTTTTACATCCATCATCATCAAAATAATGCGAATCCAGCGAATATAGGGTAATGCCCAACCTGTTTTTTAAGTCCTCCACATCGGCACCACTGACTAAAAAGGCGTCGTTGCAAATGATTTCCGAAGGCATATATTTATTGATTTCATCTGAAAGCCTGCGCAGGTCCTCCACTTCCGTCAGGTAATAATCGCCGGTGGTCACATCGGCAATGGAGATACCTATTTTGCCCGGAAAATAGGAAATACACATCAGATAGTTGTTCTGCGTCTCTTCCAACGCCTGCATGTTCAAGTTCGTACCCGGTGTAACGATGCGGACTACCTCTCGTTTCACGAGCCCCTTTGCGAACTTCGGATCCTCCATCTGCTCGCAGATGGCCACCTTGTATCCCTTGGAAACCAGCTTATTCAAATATCCGTCTACCGCATGATAAGGAATTCCGCACATCGGTGCACGTTCCTCCTGTCCGCAGTTCTTTCCGGTCAATGTAATTTCCAGCTCTTTCGATGCGGTCAGCGCGTCCTCGAAAAACATCTCATAGAAATCGCCGAGTCGGTAAAAAAGAATACAGTCCTTGTATTCTTCCTTCGTTTCCATATATTGCTGCATCATAGGAGTTAATTCCGCCACTGTTCCTCTCCTCTGTTCCTCTGTAATTGAATAAACGGG
>JAEWPN010000205.1 GCA_023399455.1 Bacillota bacterium | reverse complement strand
TTTTCATGCTGACAGCCAGTTTTACCTTTTCAGCCAGCTTGTTTTTATTCAGGCCGTATTTCTCCATAAGCGCCTGCGCAGTTCCCGAATGACCGAATATATCCTCCACGCCATGACGGATCAGGGGAACGGGGTAGGTCTCGCCGAGCACTTCCGCTACTGCTGCTCCTAATCCTCCTATCACGTTGTGCTCCTCTGTCGTTACGATGGCACCTGTCTCTTTCGCCGCCTTTACGATAATATCCCTGTCTATGGGCTTAATGGTATGCATGTCGATGACTCTGGCCACGATCCCATCTCCCTTCAAAAGCTCCGCTGCTTCCAAAGCAATCTGGACCATGAGTCCGGTGGCTATAATTGTTACGTCATTGCCCTCTTTTAGGGTAACGCCCTTTCCTATCTGGAAATCATAGTTCTTGAAATCAGGAGTAACATTTTCCACCCCTGAGCGTCCCAGTCTGAGATAGCACGGACCTTCGTACTCAATCATAGCTTTTACGGCTGCTTCAGTCTCATTGGCATCGCATGGGTTTATTACTACCATTCCCGGAATGGTGCGCATCAAGCTTAAATCTTCAATACATTGATGGGTAGCTCCGTCTTCTCCCACCGAAAGTCCTGCGTGAGTACCTACTACTTTTACATTCAGCCTCGGATATGCCACAGAGTTTCTAATCTGGTCATAGCCTCTTCCTGCTGCGAACATGGCAAAAGTATGGCAGAAGACCGTTTTACCCGTGGCTGCCACCCCGGCAGACATTCCTATCATATTTGCTTCCGCAATACCGGCATTGCGAAATCTCTCCGGATATTTCTCCGCAAAATAGCATGACATCGTGCATATGGTCAAGTCTGCATCGAATGCCACAATATCAGGATTCTCTCCGCATTCACAAAGAGCGCGCCCATAGGCTTCCCTCGTTGAAATTATTTCTCCCATGTCTATACCTCCAGCTCTTCTATTTGTTCCCGGATTTCTTTAAAAGCCTGCTCATATTGTTCCGGGGAAGGGGTTTTTCCATGCCAGTTCACGTTGTTTTCCATGAAGGAAACGCCTTTGCCCTTTACGGTCTTTGCGATAGCCACAGTAGGCCTTCCCTTGAAGGACTTCGCCTGTTCTACAGCGTCCGCGATTGCTTCCGGATCGTGTCCGTCTATGCATATCACATTCCAGTTAAAGGCTTTAAACTTGTCGTCGATGGGATAGGGAGACATGATCTCCTCTACGGTTCCGTCAATCTGTAAATTATTGTTGTCCACGAACAGCATGAGGTTGTCCAGCTTATAATTTCCTGCTGCCATTACTGCTTCCCATATCTGTCCTTCCTGGATCTCTCCGTCACCGACCATCGCATATACCCTATACTCCTTTTGGTAAATCTGTCCGGAAACAGCCATTCCAACCGCAGCGGAAAGGCCTTGTCCTAAGGAACCTGCGGACATATCCACACCGCGCACTTTCGTCATCTCTACGTGGCCGGAAAGATCGCTGTCCACATTTCTAAATGTCTTCAGTTCCTCCACCGGAAAGAACCCCCGCAGGGCCAAAGTCGCATACAGCCCCGGGCTGGCATGCCCCTTAGACAATACAAAACGGTCCCTATCCTGCATCCTTGGATTTTCAGGGTCGATATTCATCTTGTCAAAATAAAGTACTGCCAAAATATCCGCTTCTGAAAACGAACCTCCGATATGTCCTGAATTTGGCACCTGTACCGCCTTCAGCGCTTGTTCGCGTATTTTCATTCCAAGCGACAGCATTTTTTTTCTTTGTTCTTGCTCCATGTTAGCCTCCTATCTGTAATCATCTGTAATTCGATGATTTCATCCTAATTTTATAATTCCCGAAAATCTCAAAAATTCTCACGGTTTATAACATGTTTGCGATATTTTATTTCATATATTTCAATTTATGAAATTTATTTTCATTCAGATACTATCATTATATTTCCTTATTGTCAACATTTATTACTTCTTTATTTTATAAAAAGATTCTTTTATGCAATACGGATAGAATATGAACAGCCTATTCAGCAAACTGCTATTTTTTCGCTAAGGATTAGTCCCGTTTTTATATTCCGTTTTAACAATATGCCAATTCATAATTACGATTCCAAAGACCATTCGGCATTATCCTGCTGTATGCCGAATAATCTTGCGTAAAGCCCTCCGGTCTTTAAAAACTCTGCCCCGGCACCCTGTTGAACCACTTTCCCATTTTCCAATACCACAATGTTGTCCGCTCCCGCTATGGTACGAAGCCTGTGGGCAATCACAACTACTGTTTTGTTCTTGATTAACTGTGAAAGAGCCCCTTGTATTTCCAGTTCATTTTCGGGGTCAAGGGAAGCTGTCGCCTCATCCAGCAGTATGATCGGAGCATCTTTTAAAAGGGCGCGGGCAATTGAGATACGCTGCCGTTCGCCTCCTGACAGGGTATTACCATTTTCTCCAACAAGCGTGTCGTATCTATCCGGCAGTCGTGACACAAATTCATGGCAATTGGCTCGTCTGGCTGCCTCTTCAACTTCTTCCTTAGAAGCCCCTGCCTTACCAATAGCAATGTTGTTATATATAGTATCGTTAAATAAGACCACATCCTGAAATACAAAAGAAATCCACGTAAACAGATGTTCAGGATCAATGTCCCGTATATCTGTCCCGCCAATGCGGATACTGCCCGCATTTATATCCCAAAACCGGGCAATAAGCTTGGATATAGTGCTTTTTCCGCTACCTGAAGGTCCCACCAAAGCCGTGACCTTTCCTTGTGGAATACAGAAACTTACGTCCTTTATCACTAATTTATTCTGATATCCGAAGCTGACATTATCCAATTCAATTGTATAATGTGTCAAGGTAAGCGTATCGCTTCCTCCCATGGTCTTTTCCTCATAGACAGAATGAAGTCTTCTAATGGAAAGCATGGCATAAAGTAAGTCTCCCCATAAGGCAAGGGGCGTGGAAAGACTTGAATATATTCGGCTTGAAAAAATGAGGAACATTAAAAAATAGGGAAGTGCCAGGCTCTCCGATACTACAAGATTTAATCCCGCAAAAATAGTAAGCGGAATACCAAAGCGAAGCATCATCATGGAAACAGTAGTAAGTGCACCATTCACCGTTTCCGTCTTAGTGCTTATTTTCATCAGATTTCGGTAGGCATTCTCAAGGCTTTTAAACTTGTCACCGCCCAGCCCGAATGCCTTGATCACCTTAATACCTTCCAGATACTCCTGCATCTGCTCAGATGCATCAAGCTTACTTTGCAGATGCATCTTCCCAATATAATCGTGTGTTTTACGGCAAAGCAACAAAAAGCCAAAGGAAACAGGAACACTGATAAAAATAGCCAAAGCCATTCGCCACTCAAAAACAGCCAGTAATGTGCAGGTCAGAAGCAGATTGAGCATGGTTCCGCCAAATGCCGGGATAATGGAGGAGAAGCTTTGTTCTATGGTTCCGCAGTCACTCATCATGTTTATGGTGATTTCCGTTAGATCCTTTTTACCAAAGTAAGAAAGAGGCAGTTTCCGCAAGTATTCGGCGAGAGTTGTACGCTTTTCTTCGGCTGCTTCATAGGCAGTGACGTAGGTTTTTCCATACTCATAGCGATGCACCACGAACACCAGCGCAACAACTGCAATAGAAGAAAACGCCAACACCCAAAGTTTCCACCAGCCAACCTCTTTTCCCCAGAAAGGCTGCAAAATTTCCATAAAAGTCATCATTAAAATCATAACCGGCAGCGATAAGCTGAGTTGAGCGAGAAAAGACGTAAGTATTGATTTTTTTAGTTCTTTATCTGATCGATCCGTTAAAATAAGTACCTTTTTCAGCATTTGATTCTCTCCTTATGCAAGACTCCATGTGAGTGCTCTGTTGTAAACATCCCACATATGCTTGTATTTTGCACCATACTGTATAAGTTCTTCGTGAGTCCCTTCTTCCGCTATCTTCCCATCGTCCACAACGATGATCTTATCTGCATTTTTAATAGTGGAAAGGCGATGAGCGATTACAATGACGGTTTTATTTTCCATCAATTTTTCCAGCGCGATCTGGATCTTCCGTTCATTCTCCGGGTCAGCAAAGGCTGTTGCTTCATCCAGAATGACAATAGGAGCATTTTTTAATATAGCCCGTGCGATTATAATCCGCTGTCGTTCTCCACCCGAAAGATATGTCCCACGACTTCCCAGCACGGAGTGATATCCGTTTGGCAGAGACTCGATAAACTCGTGGCACATGGCAGATTTTGCAGCCTCAATGGCTTGCACGTCAGTGGCATTTTCGTTTCCAATCTTAATATTTTCCAAAATACTTTTCTTAAAAAGAAAAACATCCTGAAATACAAAACTTACCGCACCCATCAGATCGGAGGGCTTTATATCCGTAATATTTACCCCTCCGACGGTTATCTTTCCGCTGTCAATATCCCAGAAACGGGGAATCAATTGTGCGATAGTACTTTTGCCGCTGCCGGAGGGACCCACCAATGCGGTAACCTGCCCCGGTTCTGCTACAAAACTCACATCATGAAGAGTCTCATTTTCATCATCTTTATTGTAAGAAAAGAAAACATGTTCAAAAGAAATGCCATTTCCTTTTGGTTCTTCGCCTTTCACAGCACTTTTTAAAACAGGCGTATCGAACACAGCTTTCACTCGTTTGATACTGGATAATACCATGAAGCTTTGTACAAACACATACATCAGCTTTGACACTGGTCCGGCAACGCCCATACTAAAAATTAAATAGAATAAGAAAGATATTGCAAATGCCTGATAATCCCGTTCACGGCTTCCAATTAGTATCCCCACAGGAAGGAGAAACAGAAACACGGAATTAAGAAGCACAAGAAAGGCGCAGTAAGTATTTTTTACCGAGTGGGTATAACGGATAGCACTGTCTTTGTATTCCAGGATTGTATCGTGGAATTTACGAAAAGAGTACACGGTTTGGTTAAATGCTTTTACCACGTAGATACCTCGTACATACTCCACGGCCGAGCTGTTCATTTTGTCCTGTAAATCCTGAAAACTATCCATAAATTCTCTGGACTTTGGATTGGATAAGTTTCCGGCCTGTGCAATAAAGCTAAGAACGATAGGAAGAAGACAGGCAAGACCCATTCTCCAGTCAAACAGAAATAAAACAATCAGCATAACAACAGGCGATGCCAGAGCGCCTACCGCGTCAGGAAGCTGATGGGCAATAAATAATTCTATTTTTTCGACATTTTCATCCATAAGTTTTCGTAATTTTCCGGTTGAATTACTTGTATGAAACCCCATTGGCAGTTCGCTTATGTGTTCAGCAAACTTCATGCGCAACTCAAATAGAACTTTATAGGCAGCTCCATGAGATAGAACCGATGATATAAATGAGAACAAAAGTCCAAGGCCTACTGCACCCAATGCAAGCCACGCATAAATACCAGCAGTACCAAATGATATTCCCACAGGATTATTTGGCGCTTTTAATATTTCTCTGAGAATAAAATACACACAAATATACGGTACAAAAGAAAGTATCGCACTGGACACAGAAAACAGGCAGGCAAGCAGTATATTCACCTTTTTCTTGCCTGCCAGCTGTAACAGCCAGTTAATATTGCCGGTCTTTTTATTTGTTTGATTGTACATAACACTTTACTCCTCCGTTGGTTGATATTTTGATTGCAATCATGTAAAATATAGTTAGTTATATCTAACCCAATATCAGTATAGAAAGACAATATAAACTTTTCAATACGATCGGAGCAAGGATTCCCGCATGTTCGCAAAAGGCTCCTTTTGGTTCAAATAAAAATGGGAGGTAGATTGTTATTATGGAAATTTGCGGAATTAAACAGTATATGACCTATTTAGAGCATTACTTCGGTATAAAAGAATCTATGGAATCCGATTATATCCGGTACACATTGCCGCAGGAAATTGGTGAAGGTTTTTTTGAATTGTTTCACTCTCCGGGTAAATATCAGGTCTGGATCACCAATGCCCAAACAAAACTGGATATTGATATGTCCTATACACAAGATGAGAATACTTATATTGGTATGTCCTATGTGGAAATTGACTCATGCCGTGAAAACATGATTGATAGATCAGATTCAGATATACATTCTTGGAGGACAAGTTGTTCGCTTCCTTCAGATAGTATTGTTTATGGCGTGTGCAAAGCGGGTAAGCCGATATATGCGGTCAATGTTATTTTATTTAAAGAATTTTTTCTCAATTGCTCAGAGAAAAATAATGCAGATCAATATTTTGATGTTATAAAGAATATCCAAAGCTTTGACGAACAGGCTTTTATGCACGAACTTTATCCTATTCTTGCGGAAATGCTCCACTCCTCTTATAAGGAAACTGCAAAAAAGCTATTTATAAAAAGTAATATTTATGCTATCGCCGCACACCTTATCAGTTTGTGTGATGCAGAGCGCACACACCCAAATGTTACGCTGAGTAAATTTGATATTCAGCAAATCCGTAGTATTCCCTCTATTCTGAGAGAACAAATGAGTGATCCACCTTCAATCCCCTCGCTTTTACGCATGGTTGCCTTGAATGAATTCAAACTGAAAGCAGGCTTTAAGAAGGTTTTCAATACTACCATTTACGAATATTTGCGCCAAATGAGAGCCGAGCTTGCCATTGAACTCCTGAAAAAAAATTCACCCTATTGACTTGTAACCGTCTTGTCCCATAAGTTTTTTCTCTACTACTACTATATTCTCCTTAAATTTCTAATATAGAACCGGCTCATATTCGAGATGAATTTCAAAAACGGCTGAAAGTCAGATTCCCGTATTTACCGGACGCCGCTTGCGAATGATAAGCAGCATTCTTGTAATGAGCATCATTGCCGGAAGTTCAATGAGCGGCTCAATCACCATAATCAAATGTATAAGCGGTTCGTTCGGAAAAGCCATAAGCGCTACACCAAGTGTCATCGGTGAATTTTTCGCAATCGTCGTCAATGTCAGACTGGCTGTATCTTCATAGGAATAATGAAAGTCCTTTCCTACTCCCTGCGCTAAAATGAAATTGATAATATAGAACAAAACGATCGGAATAAGTAATACCGCCACAACATTCAAGCTTGCTAAAAGATTTTTTCCCTTTGAAGCAAACATTGCCATAATCGCCATGGCAAGCAGTATAGTCTGCAAGGCAGTGAATATGCTGAATATTTTTTCTTTTTTGTCACTATTTTGTATCTTGTTTAACAGCCATTTCCCGATTTGCGCCATTAAAAAGGGAAAAATAAGCATGATCATCACGCTGTTTATCACTTCTTCAATGTTAACAGTACCTGTTACTCCGCCAAAAATCAGAAGATAAACCGGAAGCAACACTATCTGGAAAACAAGATTGACAGGTAAAACGGTCGTTGATAAAGGAACGTTTCCCTTTGCCACATTGGTGAATATCAGATACCAGTCGGTACAGGGGGTGACCATTAACATAATAAATCCAATCTGCATGACCGGAGAGCCGGTTAGGAATATTTTTCCTAAAATACATACCAATATTGGTGTCCAGACAAAGTTGATTAAAATAGTTGTAATGGAAAACCGTACATTAGTAAATGTTTTGCGATAGTCCTTTAACGGAATATTCAAAAAAGCGCCGAACAACATGACAAACAAAAATGGAGTTACAAGATTCTCTGCATATTGTTCTATTATTCCAATCTGACCGAGTAACAGACCGAGAGGCATGGCTGCAAATATAATTAGTGTTTGGTATTTTTCAAATTTGCTCATTTAACTATTCCTTTTGTGGAGGTGTTTCTTCCCTCCCATTCTCATAAAGGGCAAATCTTCCTTTTTCTCTTGGAGACACAGGGCCATCCTGTGGCCATGGCCATCCGCCGAACTGGGTCTTGTGATAATCGTCATAAGCCTGTATGATTTCTTCCTGAGTATTCATTACAAACGGGCCGTAAGCAGCTACCGGTTCCTGAATAGGTTCACCCTCTAAAAGCAATAGTTTGCTTGTTTTTTCTCCATTTTTCAGAAGAATGCTTTTTCCGCCGGCCAGTTCGGAAAAATAACCGGAAGAAAGAGGGGTTGATTCAATCTGGATTGTATTGCCTGCATAATAATACAGCATTCTGCTCAAGGTAGATGAAATGCCTGGAATAACGAATTCTGCCCCAGGTTCCATAGTTATGAGCCAGATTCCAACATGGTTATTTCTATCTCCGGCCCATGAATCCGGGTTGGGCTCAGGACTCTCTGTCTGTCCGTACTGTCCCGAAATCAGGCGGATGTGCGTGTTTCCCCCCTTGTCGTCGGTATGAAGGATTACAGGAATTTCTTCATCCCACAACATTTTATAATGAGGAGGTACAAACTTACTTTTTGCAGGAAGGTTGATCCAAATTTGGAACAGTTCCATAGGATTGGGCTGAGTCTTGGACAAAAGAGGAAACATTTCAGAATGCTGGAGTCCTGCACCTGCCGTCATCCACTGAACATCACCGTTTCCATAACGCCCCATGGCACCAAGGCCGTCGGCATGATCGACAAATCCTTCTAATACTACCGTTACTGTTTCAAATCCACGATGAGGATGTACCGGAAATCCGGGAACAGTATCTCCGTAATACATGCGCCATGGAGCATCGTGATCGAATTCCCCTCCCGCAGGTTTCTCTTTACTGGGCACTATGGGTTCCATCTGATCGTTACCCATGGGGAAAGCATCCTGGTGGTGCATACACGCAATAAAAGGATTTTTTACCTGCATTTGAAATCCAAGTTTTCCGGTACTAATGATTTTATTCTCCATAACTATCCAGCTCCTTTTGTTTTTGGAGTAAATGATATCATGAAACTAATTTATGCTCTTATGCTATCCATTATAGCATGTCATACTTCTGCATGGTAATGAATTTTTTGTCCGGCGACTTAGGCATAATATTATTTAACTAGCTTTATTCTACACAATTTGTTATATTATTGTTTGATATCACTTCTATAATTAAGGTAATACGTCATCTGCATGAAAGTTTGTGTAAACGAGAGGTTAAAATGATTCAAATAATTAGCGATTTATTTGTTAATGCAACGATACTGATCGCATCAGTATCTATCAGTAATATTTTAGTCAAAAAATTAAGTTATTTACTCGATAAAATAATTTCTAAATTTATAGTAGGTATTTTGGCAGGCTTTTTAGGAATTGTTCTGATGATTTATAGCGTACATGTTACACCTACGCAAATCATAGATTTTAGGTTATTGCCCATTGTACTTATGGCTCTATATTCTTCCGCTATTTCAGCATTGACTTCAGCCTGTGTTATTAATTTTTTCCGGATAGCATATTTTGGTCTTAATTTTACGTCGGTTACTGCGGCAATTGTAGTTCTTATCATAACAATCTGGTGTATTCTAATATCGAAAATACAAACCAAAATGTCTTATAAATGGATTTATACAAATATTCTTATATTAATCGTAGGCAATATCAGTTTTACTTTAACCTTAGACTGTGATATGTATGGGACTGTTGTTATCTCATATTTTGTAGGTGTGATCTTATTGAGTATAGGGCTTTTTCATCTTATAAATTCTTTTTTAACAGAAGATATCGCATACGAAAAAGCATATGAAGAATCAAAAAAGGATTATTTGACCGGTCTGTTTAATTTCAGGCAACTGGACGAATCCTTAAACAAATCCATAAAAAAAGCAAAAGAACAGAATAAAAAACTTTCTATTTTGTTTATTGATATCGATAATTTTAAAACAATTAATGATATTTATGGACACACTGAGGGGGACAAAGTATTAAAAATTGTCGGAAACATCTTACTTGAAACTTGCAGGAGCTTTGATATTGTATCCCGCAGAGGGGGAGACGAGTTTATGGTCATACTGGTAGATTGTGACTTACTCGAAGCAAAGGAAATAACAAAACGTATTCAGAAAAACACGGAGGAATACCGCCATAAATTAGAATCTGGCGAAAGTTATAAAGTAACCGTCTCTATTGGAATTTCTTCTTATCCGGATACTACATCGAATGAAAAGAAACTTATACAGCAAGCGGATGCTGCCCTTTACCGCGCCAAATGTGCCGGCAAAAATACATTTAGCAGCGCGAAAAGAGTTTAAATTCAGGAAAGAAGCTGCATATCTATCCTCCGCGAACAGAGCCTATCCAAAAGCTCATCCGAATGACTTACGACCAGCATTCCAATATTTCGTTCCGCACTCTCCTCCTTTAGAAAATTCCATATCTTAGCCTGCATAATCAAGTCCAGCATCGTAGTGATCTCATCAGCGAGGAGAAATCTTGTCCCGGTCCCCAGTGCCCGTGCGATGCAGAAGCGTTGAAGTTCTCCGCCTGAAAGCTCTATGGGATAACGGTTCATCCACTCCGTTTCAATGCCAAGCTTCTCTATCACACACTCATCGATAGCTCCGGCCTCGGCAAGCACCTGAGACATTTTAAGCCGTGGGTTGATCACGAGTTCGGGATGCTGCCAGATCATCTGCACCGGGCAATAGCTCCGATAATCCTGAACCGGCCTTCCGTCCAAGGTGACAGTTCCAAAATCTGGTTCTACGTATCCTCCAAGAATTTTACACAGCGTAGTCTTCCCGAAACCGCTGGGCGCACACAGCCCTACGATTTCGCCGCTTTCTATCGAAAGGGAAACGCGGTTCAATATCTGTCTTCCGCCATCCTGATAGCAAAATGACAGCTCCTCTCCCTTTAGTATCATAATTTTGCCTCCTCTACATGCATTCCATTCCGGGGCATCGCCTGCCACAGTGCCCTTGTATAAGGGTGATATAGTTTAGACCCCTCCGCAAAATCCGAAGCCCGCACTTCCTCCAAGGTCGTTCCCGCATAAAATACTACTATCCGGTCGGCCGTCTCTATTGCCAGCTCCAAGTCATGAGTGATGAGCAGCACTGCCGCATTATCATCAGCAATTTCCCGAAAGTGTCCCATCACGCGTTTTGCCGACGCGGCATCCAGTCCGGGCGTAGGCTCGTCCGCAATTACCAGCTTCGGCCTTTCCTGTACCGCTGTAGAAATCAGAACTCTTCGCGCCATGCCGCCGGAAAGCTCGAAGGGATAGAGTCTTTCCGTCTCCTCTGCCAATCCGTAGCGCTTCAAAGTATTAAGAGTCCTTTCTTTTGAAAGCTTATCTTTGGCATTTTTGCGTATCTGAGGCCCCACCCTCATCAGCGGGTCCAAATAGGATACGTTTTGCGGCACCAAAGCAATTTCCTTCCCGCGAAGCTTCTCCGCTCGCTCTTGTGTCAGGAGCTCTCCACAGTAGCTTATCCTGCCTCCCATAGAGGCGTTATATGGCAATATCCCTAAAATGGCGTGAGCGAGCAGGCTTTTACCGCTTCCGCTGGCACCCACCACTGCTACGATTTCTCCCTGATAGAGTCTGACGTTTAAATCCTTTATCGTTTGTATTTGCTTTTTTCTAAACACTCCCATGTATTGTGAAAATGAAACAGACAAATTCTCCACATTAAGAACCGGTATTCTCTCCATCTTCTCCCTCCTCATTCATGTACGCTTGCCGGGTCAAGAAGCCGTCTTGCCATACTGCCGATATAATCGAATAAAATAACCACTAACACCAAAGAAACGCCCGGAAAAAACGCAAGCCACCAGCTCCCCGTAAGCAGATAGCGAATGCTCTCCGAAAGAATGACTCCGATTGCGGGCTGTTCCGGAGGCAGGCCAAAGCCCAAAAAGGTGATGCCGGCTTCATGCAATATGGCGTGAGGAAACAATAAGATTAAGCCTGTCATAAATTGAGGGATCAGGTGCGGAAGCATATGCATGGTTATTATTTTACTCCTGCCGGTTCCCAGTTTGGCCGCAGTCTGCACATAACCGCTTTGTTTAAGCTGCAGCACCTCTCCGCGTATTACTCTGGCCAAGGACATCCAGTGAGTACATAATACTCCGATCACTACTCCTCGAACTCCTTTTCCGCAGGCAAAAGAAATGAGAATGAGCAAAAGAATATGCGGAATCCCCATCATAAGGTCGATAAGCCACCCGATAATCGCATCCGCTGCTTTTCCCATGACCGCCGCCGCAGAGCCCAGTACAAAAGCGGTTACTGCACTTACCGTCGCCGTAAACAGACCAATTCGTATACTCATGGAAAGTCCTGCCGCAGTACGGGCGAACATATCCCGCCCCATCCAATCTGTACCGAAAGGATATCTAAAAGATGGAGGCTGATTTTTACGTGCAAAATCGGTTTCCATAGCAGCGTCCCCATATAAAAACCCCATGATGAGAATAAAAAAAAGAAATGATGCCGCAAGTGCGAGCAGCAGAACTACGACCTTTCGTCTATGAAACCTCATTGCCTTACCCCCCTTCTCATTCGGGGGTCAATTACTCCATAAAGGATGTCCGCAATAAAATTTCCCGCAAACACGATGGCTGCACTGATAACTGCGATTCCAAGAAGCAGCGGAATGTCACCTCCCACCCCCGCTGTTACCGCTGCCTGACCAAGCCCCGGATAGGAGAAAACCTGCTCCACCAGAATCGACCCTCCGAAAATTTCACTGACAGAGGCAAATTGCAGCGTAATGGCGGGCAAAAGAACATTGCGAAAACCATGGTTCTTAAATATCTCCCACTTCCTTTCGCCCCGGGCAACAGCAAAGAGCACATACTCGCTCTCCATCACATCGATTATTTTTTCTCTCGTATGAAGGATAATATTCGATATGCCGGTAACACTCAGCGTAAGTGCCGGAAGGGCAGCATGCCACAGTCTATCCGAAATCCCCACTGCCGCAGCATCCATTCCCATAGGAACGCTCAGGCCTATGGGAAACAGCTTAAGCCAGACCGAAAACAGGAGTAAAAATATGAGGGCGAGCCAAAAGGCTGGGGTACTTGCCGTCAGCAGGGCATAGCCCTTAATGATCTTATCAATCATCCTCCCTCTGTTCATCCCGGACATAATTCCAAGCACAAAGCCTAAGCCCCCGGAAATCGTCCATGCGAAAATCATGAGCAATAGAGAATTTAACAGCTTTTGCACGATTACAGATGAGACGCTCTGCCTATACAAAAGGGAAACACCCATATCACCCCGCAGAAAGTCGCCTACCCATGCCAGATAACGCTCAAGGGGAGGCTCGTTTACTCCCCAATACGTTTCCAGCTTAATGACTTGTTCCTGACTGAGTGCACCTAGAGCCGTCTGTCCGACATTGGCCTGAAGTGGATCTACCGGGGACAAAGATACCAGAAGAAATGCTCCAATGCTCACAAACAACAGCAATAAAAGCATCCGTATAAATTTTTTAAAAATATGCCAAACCCACTTTTTCATCTTATTGTTCAAAGCTCCACCGGTCTACATTATTTACAATCGACCAGCCGTGCCCATGGGGATGAATCTTCTGTTTCGCGACCTGAAGATTTTCCTTCGCCCAATAAAGATGGTCTATATTTACAAGCCACACCCACGGTACATCCTCCGCAGTACCTGTACTTCCGTCCCACTGCGCTTTCTGCCACAGTTCGTACGACTCCTCCATATTCTCACAAGCCAGCGCCTGATCCATATAGGAGTCTGCCGTCTCGTTGGAATAAGGAGAATACTCGGCCAGGCCCGTCTCAGACATGGTATGATAAATATTATAAAACTCCATAGGCGTATGAGCGCCCCAGCCCCATGTCATAGGCTCGCCTTGAGCTCTGTCATAAGCCACATCCCATCCTACGCCCTCAATTGTCACGACAATCCCCAGTGCTTTCATCTGATTTGCCGCCTCTGCGGCCAAAGCCTGCCTGACCGAATCACTTGCCGGATAAAGGAGATTTATCTGGGCCTTAAGGCCGTCCTTGGAACGGATGCCGTCCTCTCCCGCAATCCAACCGGCCGCCTCCAATATTGAGACCGCTTGGCCCAAATCATATTCCACCGCTGTGCCGGCATTGAACCACGGCATTTTATCACATACGCTATACGCGGGCGTCCCATATCCGTTCAGCACATTATCGATCATCTTTTGGCGGTCGATACCTATGTTAATAGCCTTTCTAACAGCAATATCGCTTGTAACATCATTTCCTATCCCTCCGTCTGACGGAATCGCCGGTAAATTAAAGCCACGGTTATCCACACTTTCAAAGCGAAGCAATTCATAACCGTCTACCGTCTGGTCTGAATAAGAAGCCGCGGTATAGGCCAAATCCACCTGTCCGGCTTTGACCGCCGCAAAAGCAGCTTCCTCCTCCATAAATACTATCGTTACCTTTTTCATAAGAATTTCAGCGCCGTAATAATCCGGGTTAGCTTCCAGGATGACTTGCTGCCCCCTGTCCCACTGCTTCAGCATATACCGCCCGGAACCTATAGGATTACTGCCATAATCCGGTCCATATGCATGTGCGGGAACGATACCTACTGTAGCCATTGTATAGGGCCATATGGAATAGGGCCTGGACATGCAAAACTCTACCGTGTAATCGTCTGTGGCCTCGGCTCTGTCAAGCATCGTAAAATCATTAACGGAACTCTCCTCTTTAACGGTATTATATGTAAATGCCACGTCCTCGGCCGTCAACTTTTCCCCATCTGTAAAAAAAACGTCCTCCCTGATTTTCACAGTCCACAGCAGTCCGTCACCGCTTACGGAAATATCCTCCGCCAAATCATAAGCAATCTGCAGATCGTTAGTGGTAACGGTCAATGTGCTTTGAATCAATGGTTCATGCACATGCTCACCCGCCCCCCATCCATATGCAGGATCGAATCCGGCTTCCGGCTCCGAAGTGACGCCCATGACTATAACGACCGAATCCTTGGGATTATCCTGATTATTATTTAATCCGGATATATCGTAATTCTCCGTCTGCTTACTACAGCCTGTCAAAGAAGCGAACAACATCAGACATGATGCTAACACAAATAGTTTTTTCATCTCTTCCTCCGTAAAAATAAATTAATTATCCAAATCTACTTCTGTAACAAACATTTTTTCATGAAATAACATACATGTGCTATTATACGTGAATATAAAGAGACAGTCAATCGAACAGCCTGTATAACTATAAGAGAACAAAAGTGTGCTTCGCATACTCACGCGGCCCAATACTTCGACAGTACAGCTTTTGTTCCGCGCGCAGCTGCGCATCCTGCCCGAAAGGCTTTTATCTTATAGGACGTACTTTCCTATAAGGATTAGGGTGTCAAAAGGTCCTTTTGCAAACGTCTCAAGTCAATATGCTCAAAACAAAAAGACTCCTGCTCCGAATTCCAATATATAAGAAGTTCTA
>JAEWPN010000180.1 GCA_023399455.1 Bacillota bacterium | reverse complement strand
AATTAAAAAATATATTCAGCTTGGGACGGTTATGACCGACCCTGATTATCGCGGTCAGGGACTTAACAGATACATACTGGAAAAGATTTTGGAAAAGTATCGGGGAAAGGTTGATGGAATATATCTTTTTGTAAATGACAGCGTTCTGGAATATTATCCGAGGTTCGGATTCACCCCGATTAAAGAATATGAGTATAGCTGCAAATTGCATTGGGAAAGTGAAGCAATATCGGATATCGAAAGAAATGCATCCCGGATTGAGAAAACAGATTTGTCTGATAAAGGCACATGTGATAAATTGTATAACGCTATCATGGAATATAATTCTTCAGCAAGAGGAAATAATCCGAACGATGGTTTTAATATGTGCGACAACCTCGGATTATATCAGTTCTGGCTGGCGGAAGAATTTCGAGAGAATGTATACTATTTGCCGGATATAGGGGCATATATTATTGCCGATTTAAATGCGGATACGCTCAAAATATATCAGATTATTAGCAAAGACGTGATAGACATTAAAAAGCTTGCTGCTTCTTTCAGAAGAGTATCGGAGATAAAGCTTGGATTTACACCGGCCAGAAAAGAGGACTACGATATAGAGCAGCACATAGTAAAAGATTGCACTTTATTTATTCTGGGAGACAATCTGAAGAAGGTGGAACTGGAAAAAATGATGTTCCCGGAGATATCACATGCTTAATAAAATGGTGAAATATGTTTGCGATAGATTCACCGGACGAATATTAGATCGTATTAAGGAGCCCTATGAAAATAGAAACTCAAAGATTAATTGTCAGAAACTTTGAATTAAGAGATAAAGAGGACCTGTGCGAATACATGCTGCAGCGTGTTCGTGCTGAATTCGAAAGTTATCCCGATTTTACCGTCCAAAAAGCTGATCAGGAAATAGAATACCGCACTGGCAGTGATGAATTCTTTGCTATTGAATTAAAAGCCAGTCATAAGGTGATCGGTAACGTTTATTTAGGAAAAAGGGATTTCAATGCGAAGGAGCTCGGATATGTCCTTAACGAGAACTATCAAAACCAAGGATATGGAACGGAAGCTTGCACGGCGGCGATTAACTACACTTTTGCCCATGGTATTCATAGAATCTTTGCTGAATGCGCACCCGGGAATGTGCCATCATGGAAATTGATGGAGAAGTGCGGACTCAAGAAGGAAGCACATTTTATAAAAAATATTTCTTTTCATAATGATGAGCAGGGCAGGCCTATTTACTGGGATACCTATGTATATGCCATTTTAAATCAGGATGAAGGCCGACTTAAAAGATAAAAGTGTCATTATGTTTACTCACGGACTAACGGCAGACCACACTCCTTTTGATAAGCAAACAGAATATTTGCGGGATAAGCTGATCGTGATAACATGGGATATGCCGCTGTACGGCGAAGGAAGCCGGATATCCTTTGGTGATCATTCCGGGTGCCGGTCATAATTCCAACTTTGATGGATACAAATTCTTTAACCGGGAAGTAATAAAGTTCATGACTATATAAAGCATGCGTACCGATTCGGACTGCACATGCAAATTTTTCAATGGGTATTGATAACCCCTCTTTGTTGATAACGCAAAGAGGGGTTATTTAGTGTTTACGTCTTCTATTGCCTCGAATAAATCCCCAACAGGACAATCTAATATTTTGCTTAATTTGTCAAGATTATCAAACCTTATAGACGAAGTTTGGTTCGTAACCATGCGGTTAAAGTTTTGATAGCTTAAATCCATTTGTTTGTATAGCCAATACTTCGTATGCTCCTGCTCAGATAATATTTGCAATATGCGCAAGCGTACCATGTAAAACCTCCTTTTTTAGCCTTAATTATATCGAAAAACTCATGCTTGCATAAATGATGTATAGATTATATAATGTAAACATTAGATATTATACAAAATATAATTTATTTATAACCAAATAACCATAAGTTAATACAATACATTTATACAAAGGAGTAGTCGATATGACTGTACAAAAAGAAAATAAGAAACCCAAAAAACAGGCAGGAGAATTCCGGACACTTTTTGCAAAGATCCTCACTACCATCGGAGGTCCTGTAATACTTTCCTATTTAATTGTAGGAATCATTATTGTAGGTATTGTGGTCGCTTCCGTAACCCGTTTGAGTGAAAATGAACTGAGTGCCCAGTCGCTGGCGGCATCTAATGAAGTGGAGGGATATTTTGCAAGATTTCAGGAAATTACGGAGCAGCTTTCCTTAAATACTCAGATGGAAATGTTGTTTACTGAAGTTACACCGGGTAAGAACATTGATCAGGCCGGCAATTTCAAAGCGGCATATGAAACTCTTATAAATATCGAAGAAGCGAATTCCGACAGCATACTGTCCGTTTGGATGGCAGATGTTGATTCCAGTCAGATTGCGCAGTCGGACGGTTCTGTTTTAAATACCGGATGGGATATTACGACACGATCCTGGTACATAGAACTTCTTGAAAAAAATAAAACCATTATGACCGAGCCCTATGAAGACAGTTTTACGAAAAAGCAGATTATCAGCGTGGTTTCACCCGTATATAAATCGGGTACATCGGAAATTATAGGTGCGGCGGGATTGGACTTCGTCTTGGAAGGCCTGGCGGAGACTGTTGGAAGCTATACGTTGAGAAATACGGGATTTTACATTATGACAACCGGTACAGGACAGATTATTTACCATCCGGCGGCAGAATATGTTAATCTTAATGTTTCAGAAACGGATATGTCGAAAAATTTTAAAAATGCAATTCTATCAGGCTCAATGGGACGTATAAATTATACCTCTCACGGAATTGCTAACCATGGTTATCTGGAACCGATAGGAGATACGGGGTGGATAATGGCCACGGGACTTCCGAACACGGAGTTTAATCAGGAATACTTAGTGGTGGTGGGAACGCTGTTGGTTATATTCCTTTTGGCTATCCTTTGCATTTTCCTTATGATTTTGATGGTTTCGAAGTCGATAGTAAAGCCGATTAAGGAACTGACTGATACGGCGAATCTTATTGCAGAGGGAAATCTGGATATTGAAGCCAAGGTATCTACGAAAGACGAAGTGGGGCAGATGGGAGAGGCTATTAACCGTACAGTTGTACAGTTAAGGCGTTACATTGCATATATACAAGAGATTGCTTCTGTTTTGGGAACTATGGCGGCAGGAGACATGCGTATTCATTTGGAGCAGGATTATGTGGGAGAATTTGCTGCTATCAAAAAGGCATTTGAAGAAATATCGGCTTCCTTGAATCATACTCTGTCAACAATCCGCTTGTCTGTCACACAGGTAAGCAGCAGCTCGGAACAAGTTTCCGGCGGCGCACAGGCACTTGCTTCCGGCTCCACGGAACAGGCTGCTACGGTGGAGGAATTGAATGCATCTTCTACTGAAATCGCAAGGCAGGCGGAGGAGAATCTGAATCTGGTCAAAACAACTACCGAACAGTTGAAGAATACCGCGAATCGTTTGAATGTTGGCAACCAGCGTATGGTGCAGCTAACTGCAGCTATGGTGGACATCGAATCCTCTGCCAATCAGATCGCGGATATTACCAAAGTTATTGATGGAATAGCTTCCCAGACAAACCTACTGTCTTTGAATGCAGCTATTGAAGCAGCCAGAGCCGGTGAAGCGGGAAAAGGGTTTGCTGTTGTGGCGGATGAAGTGCGTGATTTGGCTCAAAAATCTGCAGAGGCGGCCAAGCAGACAGTACAGCTTCTCCAGAATTCTTTGAAAGATGTGGAAACAGGTACAAAAATAGCGGAAGAAACGGCGCGGTTCTTACAGGAAGTTGAAGTGGATACTTTGAAAGTGGTAGAAGGTATTTCCAGAATTGAAGAGGTATCTGCCGACCAGACGATTTCAATCGATCAGATAAGAGAGGGGCTCAATCAAGTATCGGCAGTTATACAGAATAATGCGGCAACCGCGGAAGAGAACTCGGCAACAAGCGAGGAAATGGCTTCGCAGGCAGCTCTTCTGAATGAGGAGGTCGGTAAGTTTAAACTGCAATAATATTACCATCGTTCAGGGCGTGTAAGACCTTGTCAAACGATGGTATGTATACTTTATTAAGAAATAATGGTAAAATATTCGTGATATCAATTGCCGCTATTAAGCCCTAGGCTGAATAGTAGCAAATATCTTGTATCAGGCACATTGCTTGCAAGGAATGCCTGAACGAAGGAAAAAGGAAGGAATTTGATACCTTATGAAATTTTACTGTTATGGGGCTGAAGGACTGCCCGTCGTTATGCTCATTCACGGAGGCGGTAATTCAAAGTGGATGTTTGAACGGGCTGCCAGGCTGATGAAAGATAAATATCGGATAATCGTTCCTGAACTGGACGGACATGGAGAAGAGCATGCCATTATGTATATGTCGACAAGAGAGGAAGCAGAGAAGATCATCCGGTATATCGATGAGAATCTGGGCGGCCGGCTATTTTGCATTGCGGGGGCTTCTTTGGGAAGTCAGATAGCGATGGAGATTCTGGGCAAAAGGCCCCGGATAGCTGAGCGGGCATTTTTAGAGAGCGGGATCTGCCGCCCTAAGAAGGCCCTGGCAAGGCTGATGTCACGGAGGATGATTGACGCCATGGAGAAAATGTATCAATGGAAATGGCTTGTGAGACTTCAATGCAAATACAGCGGATGGCCTATGGAGATAGCCGATAAGATTACCGAAGATGTGAAAGCCGTAAGTGCGGACAGCAACTATAACTTGTACCGGACGTATTTTAGCTACGAGCTGCCGGGAGGCCTTCGCCAGACAACGGCAAAGGTCCTTGTCATATGCGGCAGCAAAGAAAGCAGAGCGATGAAAGCAGAAATCCGGTACGCTGCGTCTCAAATACCCGGAAGTCAAACGGATGTGTTTGAAGGCTGCGGCCATTGTGGCTGCAGCCTTGGCAATCCGAGGGCGTATGCAGATAAGCTGCAAGGTTTTATGGAAAGTTAATCGAAGCAGGTCCCCCATTTCCCGAGATTCTTCCCGTCCCATGAAAAATAAGTGGAGCAGGTAGTACTGATAGGTGCGATCTTTTGGATCCGCTCCTCCACGCTCATGCTCGCATCACTTAGAAATTCTTCGGCGAGAACATTCCTAATTTTACATAGCATCACTGAACCATCGTCCATTTGCATGGTGTTGACGACTTCCAATTCAAAGACTACAGGGCTGCATGATAAGACAGGAACATTCAGGGCCTGTCCTTTTTCTGTCTCCAGCGTATGAGCCGCTTTCTCCACACGGTATCCGTCGGTCGATCCCAAAAAGTCCGCAAGAGGCAGCATTTCCTCTGTCACTAGATTCGCAGAAAATACTTTTGTTGCATTGATCCTATCTTTCGTAAGTTTCTCCCCACCAATACATGCCATTACACCTAATTCTTTGTCCCAGTAGTAGCTGAACCAGCAAAAGAGCCCGAAATTCGGCGTACCATCCTCCTTATATGTACCATATAGAAACAACGTTTGCGGGCAGAAATCGTTAGATATGGGCATTGATATTTTACTCATTTAATTTACCTCCTTCAAATTCTTCAAGATTCTTGTTAGTTGTTTTTCGAGTTGAATGATTTCTTGTTCGGTAAAGCCTTTATAATAAATTTCATTCATCCGCCTGGAAACCTGCTCGTACTTTTCTTGTAATCCTCGTGCTTTTTCTGTTAAAACAATCAAATTCTTCCGACGATCCGCTTCGTCCGGAACGCGCATGATCAAGTCCGCTTCAGCCATCCGGTCCAGCATGCTGGTTAAGGTGGTATTTGCCAGGCCCACCTGAGTCGCTAATTCTGCGATGGATATGCGGTCCGTCTGCCAAAGAACATATAATATTTTTCCTTGTGCGCCGTTGAATTCATCAATATTTTCTTCGGATAATATTTTTTCGAAGATTCGCCCTCCAATCTGTTTTATTTGTGTAATTAAAAATCCTCCTTGTGTGTCCATAGAAATCCTCCCATATAGGAATATATTATATAGTTATAGAAGTGTCAACTTTTTTTATAAATATATAAATTGAATTAAAAAATATTGACAAAAACAATATAATGGGATAGCATAAAATCATTATTAAAAAAAGAGAGGTATGTTCATGTTACGTGAGTCGGTATTGGAGAACACAACTAACTAAATAGTTGAAAAGGAAAGACGTTAGCGATTACGCTATGGGTCTGTCCTTTTATCGGCGAATGAAGCCGGTGTATCTGCTTTACTGAATGCTTAACCCTTGCGTGGCAAGAGTTCATACACTTCAAATAGACGTTTGTATTATTTAGACTCTTTGGAAGGCATAACGGTATCGTTGTGCTTTTTTGTTGTCATTTACACATATTTTTACGGAGTTTATTTATTATGGGCTGTTTTATTTATGAGCGCTGAAAAGGCATGTCTTAAAGACGGATACTTCAGCGCTCATTTTGTTATCTTATAGGATTAGGGTGAAAAGGTCCTTTATAAATACATTCTGGTCAATATGACCAAAACCAAAAGAACGACTGCGCCTATGTAAATATTTAGAAGTTCTTTCTCTGGATATTTGAGCCATAACAGAAAACAAAACTGTTTGAGCGCAGCGAGTTTTTTGTTTTCTGGTATGTTTGGCGCGAATAGATTGAGAATTAGAACTTCTTATATATTGGAATTCGGCGCAGGAGTCTTTTTGTTTTGAGCATATTGCCTGGAGACGTTCGCAAAAGGACCTTTTGACACCCTAATCCCATAAGATAAAAGCGGCATAATCTAAAATGATTATACCGCCGATGTGTAAAAACATCCAGAAACATTTTCCAATCACATTGTCATAGCATCAGGAACGGTGCTACGAGTTTTCAGATACGCCCTAAGCAAGGATCGCCTTATCGCTGGCGAATTCCTCACCGGAAACAAGCTCGAACTGGTGCAGCAGATCCGCTACCGTAAGCTTCTTCTTCTCTTCCCCTGAAATATTTAGAATCACCCTTCCGTCGTGCATCATAATCAGACGATTGCCGTGAGCTATGGCATCCTTCATATTATGAGTGACCATCAGCGCGGTGAGATGATTCTCTTCAATAATCTGGTCTGTTACGCGAAGTACCTTTTCTGCTGTTTTGGGGTCCAAGGCCGCAGTATGTTCGTCCAAAAGCAATAAATTCGGCTGCTGCAAGGTAGCCATGAGCAGGGTAAGCGCCTGACGCTGGCCCCCGGACAACAGACCCACTTTGGAAGTCATACGATCCTCGAGTCCCAAATCGAGGACCCTCAAAAGCTCTCTATATCTTTCCTTTTCCTGTCTGGTAATTCCCCAGCTCAGCTTCCGGCTTTTACCTCGGCGGGCTGCCAGTGCCAGATTTTCCTCAATCTCCATGCTGGAGGCAGTTCCGGTCATTGGATCCTGAAATACGCGTCCGAGAAAACCTGCCCTCTTATGCTCCGGCAATCCGGTAATGTTCTTCCCATTTAGAAGTATCGCGCCCTTATCCACCGGCCATACGCCTGCAACTGCATTCAGCATGGTGGATTTCCCGGCTCCGTTTCCTCCGATAATCGTACAGAAATCACCTTTATCCAGATGAAGATCCACTCCGTTGAGAGCCGTCTTTTCGTTGATGGTACCGAGATTGAAAGTTTTATGGATATCTATGATATTTAACATATGCTTAATCCTCCTTATCCTTTCTCGCCTGAAGTGCGGCAAGAGAAGCTTTTGCGGTACGGGCAAAAGAGTTCTTACTCCTGCCCTGAAGATAAGGAACCGCAAGAAATACTGCTACTATAATAGCGGTAAACAGCTTTAAGTCGTTGGAGTTCAGCTTTAACCAGAGCACGATTCCGACTACGACATAATAAATAATGCCGCCCATAACGACGAATACGAGGCGAAGAGCAAAATTCAAACGCTTTCTTAAAATACTCTCGCCAAGCACTTCCCCGATGATAACTGCAGCCAGACCGATGACGATGGCTCCGCGTCCCATATTGATGTCGGAAAACCCCTGATATTGTGCCATCAGACCGCCGGCAAGCCCTACGAGACCATTAGACAGCGCAAGGGCAAGTACCTTCGTAAAATTGATGTTGATTCCGTTAGCCTTGCTCATGGACTGATTGCATCCGGTAGCCCGTATGGAACAGCCCTGCTCAGTACCGAAATACCAATACAGTAGAGCGATCAAAGCCGCTGCAAAAAAACCGCCCACTAAAATCGATTTCGGTATATTCATCAAAGAAACGAGCAGGTTATATTTCTGAGAGCTCAAAGCCATGTTCGCTGCCATACCCATAATATGCAGATTGACGGAATACAGCGCAATCTGCGTCAGAATTCCCGAAAGAATCGGCGGAATGCCGAGAGCAGTATGCAGCAGTCCGGTAACCAGACCCGCCAGAAGACCGGCAAATATTGCCACCAGCAAGGCCGCTGGTATGGGAACACCAGCTAATGTCAGCATTACGGTAACTGCACCGCCGGTAGCAAAGGATCCGTCAACCGTCAGGTCCGCAAAGTCCAGCAGCCGGAAGGTAACATAAACACCAAGGGCCATAATTCCCCATATAACACCTTGAGCGATACATCCCGGAAGGGCATTCACCAAATTCATCGGATTAAGGGCAGCGAAATAACTCATTTTTATCCTCCTTACAATTTAAGGGGTGTCTTTCCAGCAGGCACCCCTTAGTACACATCCATTTGTTGATTATTCAGCCTCTATAGCGATATAGTTGTCAGGAATAGTGACTCCCAGCTTCTCCGAACGGTCAGCCATATATTTATAAGTGATATTCGGAGAATATTGAATCTCCATTGCGGATATATCAGCACCATTTACCAGTACTTCATAAGCCATTTCTCCGGTAGCATAGCCTAAGTCATAATAACTGATAGACAATGTGGCAACACCGCATCCCTTGCAAATGCCTTCTTCACCGGTGACAATGGGTACTCCCGCAGGCTCCGCCACATTATTGATCGCTTCCGTGCAGGAAGCCGCAGTGTTATCGGTGGGAATAAAAAGCACATCGCTTCCGGAACATGCTGTCTGGGTAACAGAAGCCACGTCATTGGAATCGGCAAAGGTATATTCCGTACAAGTATAACCCATCTCCGTCAAATATCCCTGAATGGTAGATGATTGATATTTAGAATTAGGTTCTGCCGAGCAGTAAAGAATGCCGATGTTCTTTGCATCGGGAAACAGTTCCTTGATTATCTCGGCCTGCTTATCCAAAGGCGCAAGGTCAGCGGTTCCGGATACGTTCCTGCCGGTTACACCCGTCCAGTTGTCGATATCCAAAGCGGTGGCATAATCCGTAACGGAGGTTCCAAGAATCGGAATCGTGGCTGTTGCAGAAGCAGCAGCCTGAACAGCAGACGTTGCATTTCCCATAATCAAATCATAATTACTGGAAACAAACTGGTTTACGATAGTAGCACAGGTCGCGGAATCTCCCGCCGCATTCTGCTCATCGAATACCACCTGATCTCCCAGCTTCTCCGTAAGGGCATCTCTAAATCCCTGAGTAGCCGCATCCAGCGCTTCATGCTGAACCAGCTGAACAATACCTACATTGTATACGGCTCCGGCATCGGTCTGGCTCTCTTCCGCCGCCGGTGCTTGCTCCTCGGTTTCAGCATCCGTTGCTTCCGCGGTTTGGGCTGCTTCTGTAGTTTCCCCGCTTTCTGTTGTCTGCGCACCGGCAGTATCTGTAGTATTCGTGCTGCCGCAGGCAGCAAAGCTGAACGCCATAAGCATCGTTAGCATAAGTACAGAAATCTTTTTCATAATTTTTCCTCCTCAGATATAAGTGTAAAGTTTTAACGCATCAAAGTGCTAAAATATAATACTGTATTATATCATTTATAGAAAGAAAGTCAACTATTTTCATACGTAACGCCTTTATTATTTCTGCTTCTTCCTCATGAGAAAAAAAGCCAAAAGATAACAAACTGCCGTCGTTGCTATTATGAAACCCATACTTCCTGCGAATGTCATTACCTCGTCGCCGAACTTATATACTACTCCGAACTGTTCTTTAATATCCATTACTATATCCGCAGGAATCCCCTCAAAACTTGTCTCCATCACATCTCCCATCATAATCCTTCGAAAGAGGGAAGCGGCATGAGAAACAGGGAATAAACGGATAATCCATTGTACGCCTTCCGGATACATGCCGATAGGAAGATAAATCCCAGTCAAAAAACCGATCAGGGTTCCAAGTATCGTATTTGCTGCCGAAAAAGCGCTGTTTGTTTTGAAGCACATTACAAAGAGAAGCATAAGAGCAGTACTCATCAGATTTGTAATAAATAAAAGAAGGATAAGTGCAAGACATGCCTCCGGCTTTATCAGGCTCCCACCATCCAAGACGATATACACCTGAGCGATAACAAGCGTAATCAAGCTCATAATCATTCCTATAACATAAGAGGCCAGCCAGTATCCCATGAGAAGCTTTGAATTTTTTACCGGGGCCGCTATAAAATCCTTTATTTTTCTATATTCCTTGTCTATTACAATATTTCCCAGTATGACCAGGCTGGTCGTAACTCCTGTCGTGGCAAGGACTCCGGCCATTACCCAATTATCCATCATCTCTCTGGCTCCGTCGAACATGGAGACTTCCTCCGTCCATACGTCTCCTAAAAACAGCACATATAATCCTATTTCGATGAGTATCGCCAACATAGAGAAGAATACTGCTGCCTTATCCCTAAAATATAATTTTAAATTCCTCGCAGCAAAAGCTATCATTCTCTTAGCTCCTTTCCTGTAATTCCGATAAACACATCATCCATAGAGCCTTTGATTACTGAAAAATCTCTTATCAGTTCCCTGCATTCATCTAAAACAGGCAGTGCGTCCATGGTGCTTTTCAGGCATATCTCCAAAAACTCGTTTTTTTTCTCGAAAGAAAGTCCTCTATCCTGCAATTTCTCCTTTACCAGTTCTTCCTCCCTGCACCTTAAGCGCAGCTTATCCTTCGCATATTTCTCTTTCATTGAAAACGGGGTTCCCCTGGCCACAATCTGCCCATCGTCCACTATCATGCAGTAATCTGCATCCTCAGCTTCTTCCAGATAGTGTGTCGTTAAAAACACCGTCATCTCCTGCTCCTCTTTAAGCTTTTTGATCGTGTCCCACACGCTCTTTCTTGTCTGGGAATCCAGACCAGTGGTTGGTTCATCAAGAAAAAGGACTTTCGGCGTATGAAGAAGCGCTCGTGCAATATCCGCCCTGCGCCTCTGTCCACCGGAAAGTCTTCCGTAATAGCGGTTCATTATTCCAGTAATTTCCGTAATCTCCGCCGCCTGCTTCACCGCCGCAGCGCGCTCACTCTTGTTCATCGGATAAAAACTGGCACGAAGCATCAGATTTTCCTCTACCGTCAGCAATTCATCCATCAGGCTTTCCTGGAAAACAATACCGATGCTCTCTCTTATTCTATCGTCCTCCTTGCCCAGCACATGGCCATCCACCTCTACGACTCCCATATCAGGCATAAGAAAAGTACATATGCTGTTAATTGTTGTGGACTTTCCAGCTCCATTGGATCCGAGGAAAGCGAACATCTTCCCCTTCTCCACATAAAAGCTTATATCCTTTACCGCCGGGATGTTTCCATAGGACTTCCTTAAGCCTTTTACCTCAATTATGTGTTCCACTTTTATGTCCTCCATGCATATCCTCATCAATCTCATGACATCGAATAACTTCCTCTTTCTTTAAACTTTATGGGGTACCCGATATTCCTATCGGATGTATTTATATCATAATTAGGCTGCAATTATCAGTCAAGCACTTTAGAAATTTACTCATTTGCCTTCTCCCTTATTTTTTACTATAATACAAACAAATCTCATGGTTCAGGGAGTGTAAAACCTTGTCAAGCGATGGTAGCTTATAAAAATATAAAATAGGAGCTGAGTGAAATAATGGATGAGAAATATTATGAAGGCAGGCTGTTCGAAAACATAAAGATGTCAGAGGAGACGCTGGACGGCTATGAGTTTTATGACTGCGAATTTATAAACTGTACCCTTGAAGAGTGCACTCTTGAAAAATGTCACTTTATGGGCTGTAAATTCCATGGCTGTAATATAATAAGCCTCCAGGCAGAATATACCCAGATGAAGAACGGGGAATTCGCAAAATGCAATTTGGTGGGTGTTCACTGGACCGAATTATTACCCGCGGGAAAAATAGCCGAGCCAATTCATAAGCTGACGGATTGCCTTTTGAAATATAATACATTTATCGATATGAACTTTATGAAGTTTA
>JAEWPN010000067.1 GCA_023399455.1 Bacillota bacterium | reverse complement strand
CAGAGGGTGAATTCTCTTACGAGATTCGTATGGCTTATGAGGATGAGTGGGAAGAATCGGTGGCATTGGCATGGAAGACTTTTCTTCAATTTGAAGCGGAGGATTATGAACCTGAAGGAGTCAGAAGTTTTGAGAATTTCATAACTGACAACGCGTTGCGTCGTATGTTTATTATGGGTGCTTATCAGATGTTCGTCGCGCTTAAGGACAGCAAGATAGTCGGTATGATCACGGTAAGAAGCAATTCTCACATATCACTTTTGTTTGTGGATGAGAGGCACCATAGAAAAGGGGTAGGACGGGCACTGATGTATCGCCTGTGCGAATATCTCAAAACTGAATTAGGAATCGAAAGAGTTACGGTAAACTCCTCTCCTTTCGGAGTGGGGTTTTACCATAGATTGGGCTTTAAGGATTTGCAGTCGGAGCAGACAGCCGACGGTATTCGTTATACACCTATGGAATTGACTATATAAATAAAATAAGAGAAAAGGAAAGCTAATATGGGTAAGTTTTTTGATATGGACAGTCCGGTCATGCGTTTCTTGACCGTCATGGCGGATTTGATGATTTTGAACATTTTGACAATAATTTGTTGTATTCCGATTTTTACGATAGGAGCGTCTTTGACTGGACTGAACTATGTATTGCTCAAGATGGCGCGCAATGAGGAGGGTTATATCGTAAGGTCGTTTTTTAAGTCCTTCAAGCAGAACTTTAAGCAGGCAACTATCATATGGCTGATCATCTTAGTGTTTATCTTAGTTTTTGCCGGAGACATTTTGATTTTCAACTATGCGGCGATGGAATTTCCCAAGGCTCTTAAAATCTTTTTATTCGTGCTGGGATTGTTCATGATGATGGTTGTTGTTTATGTATTCCCGGTACTTTCCAGATTTGACAATACGGTAATGAATACGATTAAGAATTCATTATTCATGTCGATTTTAAGCTTTCCGAAGACGATTCTTATGCTGCTTATATTTGCGGTTCCGATCGTGCTGTTTTATGTTACCCCTATGGCGGTTCCTCTCATTTTTATGTTTGGAATTTCAGTGCCGGCTTATTTTTCCGCGAAGCTTTACAGCGGAACCTTTAAAAAATTTGAACCTGAAGAAGAACCTGTTGAGGATAGATTTGAAACTATTAGCGAAAACGATGAGGTAAATTGATTCTAGGGAGATGGCAATGAAAGACGGGCAAACAAGAGCGGCTGTTATACAATGGCTGATTCCAGCCATGGTACTAATAGTAGTTGTTATCGTAATGCTATTTAACTTTTCAGCTAAAAGCAGCCAATCGGCTGCGGAACAAGTAGAAAACAGTATGATGGACGTAGCCGAGAAGTACGCCGCGAAGATTAACTTTGAGCTTGCGTCTATGGTAAGCGCGGGCAAGCCCGTCGGTCACCTTATGGGGGAGTATATCGCCTCTAATAAGGTGCTTTCTGCCGATATGGCAGCCGTTCTCAGAAACAATTCCAAAGCATATGCGGTAGTCTACAGCGATGCGGCAGGCAATGGACTGGATCAGAACGCCTCTAAAATGAATCTCAAAAACCTAAGCTACTATGAGGAAATATTCGGAGAGACTGTAAGCTCGGATTTTTCTGCTGCGGATGATAAGGCTGCCGCAACAGAAGGTGAGGTGCGGTACCTTTATGTGAAGACAGACGAAATCGGCATGGATAAAAAAGCGATTGTTGCGGCAATTCCACTGGGAACGAAGACCGGCTCAGATAAGCTGCTCATGTATTATCCCGTAGAGAATCTGAGGAGTTTGTTTAAAAAGTCGGAATTCGATGCCGACGCCTTTTATGTGCTTATCGCTCCCGACGGAATGATTATAGAAAATACCGATTATAACAGCGAATTTCTAAGGGGAAGTAACATATGGACGACGATCAAGGAAAACGGAGGCTATGACGACGAGGTCGCCAAAGCGGTTATCCGTATGAAGAACAAGACTGCAGGAAGTTTCAGTACTATGGTGAACGGAGAAGCGAGGCAGCTTGTATATGCACCGGTGGGAATCAATAAATGGACGCTGGTAGCCGGAGTGAATCAGAGCTATGTAGACGGACTTCAGGAAAGAGGCTGGAGCAACGCCAAGCAGATGATATACCAGCTGGTGGTGGCGATATGGGTATTTTTAGGCCTGCTCGTCGTTATCAATATTATCGATAAGATAAAGAGCAGCGAGAAGAGCAAGGAGCTTGGGGAGAAGGCGGATACAGACCTTCTTACTAGCCTGAACAACAAGCTCGCCACCGAACGCAAGATCAAGGAATGGATGGAAAGGAATCCTGAGGATCAGGGATTGATGTTCGTCCTCGATATCGATAATTTCAAGAAGATCAACGATACTCTCGGTCATGCTTTCGGCGATGAAGTGCTGCGTTCTCTTGGACATCAGATCGGCTCCACGTTCCGGGCGACGGATGTCATAGGAAGGACCGGCGGAGACGAATTTACTATATTCCTGAAGCATCTGAACGAGGAGGCCCTATTGGAAAGGGAGGCTAAGAAGCTTTGTAATTTCTTCAAGAACTTCCAAGCGGGAGAATATGTGAAATATATGGCTACTGCCAGTATAGGGGCTGCAGTGTTCCCCAAAGACGGCAAGGATTTCGAGAGTTTGTACAAGGCGGCAGACAATGCTCTTTACATAGCTAAGAAACGCGGCAAGAACCAATTGGCTTTTTACGGGGAAGAGGAGCAGGACGGGGCGGGTATATAATGCGTTTGTACAATGTGTATAAGATGAAAAAAAAATATTGTTGAAATTGACGCTGTTAATAAAAATATATAGGTAATATAAGCAATTTCTACAATGTGTCCGAAAATCTTTGTGGAATGTTGGTATAGCGTAAAGCGGCAGGATTCGTTATACTTAATGCATGTTAATGAGTAAAGCGCACTCATAATGAACGATTCCGGATTTGAACAGGAATCGCGAAACAAAGTTGATTAGGAGGCAAATATAATGGCAAGTTTATCATTAAAGAATATCTGTAAAGTATATCCTAACGGATTTGAAGCAGTAAAAGATTTCAGTCTTGAGATTACAGATCAGGAATTCATTATTTTCGTAGGTCCTTCGGGATGTGGTAAATCTACGACACTTCGTATGATCGCAGGTTTGGAGGATATTTCTTCCGGCGAATTGAAAATCGGCGATAGAGTAGTTAACGACGTTGAACCTAAAGACAGAGATATTGCGATGGTATTCCAGAACTACGCTCTGTACCCTCATATGTCAGTTTATGACAATATGGCTTTCGGTCTTAAATTAAGAAAGGTTCCGAAGGATGAAATCGATAAAATGGTTAAAGAGGCAGCTAAGATACTTGACTTAACTCCCCTTCTCGACCGTAAGCCGAAGGCTCTTTCCGGTGGACAGAGACAGCGTGTTGCTATGGGTCGTGCTATCGTTCGTAATCCTAAGGTATTCCTTATGGATGAGCCTCTCTCCAATCTGGATGCAAAGCTTCGTGTACAGATGCGTATCGAGATCGCGAAACTTCATCAGAGACTTGGCACAACCATCATCTACGTTACACATGACCAGACAGAGGCTATGACGCTCGGTACGAGAATCGTAGTTATGAAGGACGGTCTTATTCAACAGGTAGATACACCTCAGAACTTATATGAGAATCCCCAGAACCTTTTCGTAGCAGGATTCATGGGTTCACCTCAGATGAATTTCTTAGATGCGGAAGTTGAAGTAAAAGGCGATGTAGCAAGCCTTAAGGTAGCTGGTAACAGCATTCCTCTTCCTCCGGCAAAATCCAAGAAATTGATCGAAGGCGGTTATGCAGGAAAGAGCGTTACTTTCGGTATTCGTCCGGAAGACGTATATGATTCTGAAATGTTCATAGAGACATCGAAATGCGTATTCGAGTCTACCATTAAGGTATATGAATTGCTCGGCGCAGAAGTTTACTTATACTTTGATTTGGCAGAGTTCCCGATTACTGCCAGAGTAGATTCCCGCACGACAGCAAGACCCG
>JAEWPN010000035.1 GCA_023399455.1 Bacillota bacterium | reverse complement strand
GATATTTACAACTGTCAATATATTCCTCTATCTCGTCTATCAATTGTTCGATTCTACTGCTCATATACAAATCTCCTATTGCGGTCAGCCGCGCATGACAATTTTATTCTCTTATAAATCCATATTTTGCATAGACAAGCTTAGCGATGAATTCCGGCACACACATGGATATATCTCCGTTGAAGCTGGCAATTTCCTTTACACTGCTGGAGCTTAAGTAAGCATATTCCAGACTGGTGGTCAAAAACATTGTATCCAACTGGCCCCCTGAAAGTTTATGGTTCGTCTGGGCAATCTGTAACTCATATTCAAAATCGGTGATGGCACGAAGTCCTCTTACCGCTACATGTACACCTTTTTTCTTCGCATAATCGATCAGCAAACCACTAAAAGAATCTATCTTTATATTAGGGATGTCCTTCGTCGCTTCCTGTAATATCTTAACACGTTCTTCCACAGAAAACAACGGAGTCTTTAAGTGATTATCCAACACACTTACCGTTAATTCGTCAAAAATATTCGCCGTACGCTTTATTACATCCAGATGTCCGAAGGTCACCGGGTCAAAGCTTCCCGGATATATCGCAGATTTCATTTATTTGTCCCTTCTTTTATTATAAATACGTGTTTATTCGTTTTATAATTTTTCGTTTTCCAAATCTTTAATCCAAAATCTTCCAAACTGTTCAAATATGAAAAATCTGTTTCCAACGCTGCTTCCACAACGATCAAAGTGTTTTCCGTCACATAAGGCTTGTCCGACAGTGCCAGCAACACTTCCTTCTCTGCGCCGGAGGCATAAGGCGGATCCATGAAAATAATGTCCGCTTCTTTTTCAGAAAACATGGACAGGGCAGTCAGAACATCCTGCTTTAAAAGCACCGCCTTATCCTCAAAACCGGTAAAACTTACGTTATGAGTAATACAGGAAAAAGCATCCTTTCCGCTTTCCACAAAATAAGCTTTTTGGGCTCCGCGGCTTAAAGCCTCTATCCCGATTCCACCGCTTCCGCTGAACAGATCGATAAAAATGCTGTCCGCTACATATGGTTGTAACATATTAAATAAGGTCTCTTTTATTCTGTCGGTAGTCGGTCTTGTATTCAGCCCATCGACAGTCTTCAATCTCAGGCTTCTCGCCGTTCCTGCTATTACTCTCATATATACCTCCATATTAATCGTTTCAAGGCTTGCGGTCAATCTTTTTGCGAAATATTATATACGAATTTTAATGCCCTTCGTATCTCTCTTTCCCATCTTCAGCTTGTTCAGCTCCACCTTTTTATTCTTGTATTCTACCGAGTTTTCTCCGGTTCCCAGCGTATAATAAACTGCTTCCACGCTGTCTTCCTCGCCGAGCTTCATTCCGCGTACTCCTACCG
Source organism: Bacillota bacterium (assembly GCA_023399455.1). GTDB lineage: Bacteria > Bacillota > Clostridia > Lachnospirales > Lachnospiraceae > Kineothrix > Kineothrix sedimenti. The sequence continues at coordinate 16,660 of JAEWPN010000035.1, read as the reverse complement.
CGCCTTTCTTCTTTTCAGGAATCTCTTCCACCGGAAAGCGGAGAAAAAATCCGGCTGTGGTCTGAAGAACGATGCTTTTCTGTCCGTCAAAAATCTCCACACTCACTACCTCGTCTCCGTCCAGAAGCTTGGTCGCCGCCACTGTGCGCTTCGTGACATCAAATTCTCCTCCGTCTACGACTTTTAACATAGACAGTTTGGTGGAAAAGATAATCCGGTAGAGATTAAGCTGGGACTGACTGGTAACTAATATGATTTCTTCCTTTCCCGAATTGTAGTTGCTCACATTGTCCACCGGAACGCCCTTGTCCCTGAATTTTCCAAACGGAAGATCCATTACCTTGATCGTATGTAGCTGTCCTTTATTTGTGAAAAGGCAGATGCGCCCCACGTTTTTGCAGGGGAATACAAATCGGTTTTCCGCATCCGCTGCCTCCTTGTTTCTTTCGTAGGTAGGAATATCTATTGTTTTTAAATAGCCGAAGCGGTCCATTAGGCACATAACTTCCATCTCTTCCAGCTTCTTGTCTTCGTATACCGCTTCTGTACCGTTTTCGACCACGGTCCTTCTGGGACGTCCATATTCCTTCTTGATGGAATCCAGCTCGTTCATGATAACCTGCGCCATGGAATCCCTGCGGTCGAGAATATCTTCGTACCGGTAAATATTTGCCATGGTTTCCTCGTGCTGGCTGATTAACGCCTCTATTTCCAGACCGATTAACCGATAGAGACGCATATCCAGAATAGCGTCCGCCTGCTTTTCGGAGAACATGAGCTGTGCCGCCATGATTTTGGATTCCTTAGACCGGAACTTGATTCCGTCCACCACACCATCTATCAGGCAGGCCTTTGCCATGGCCCGGTCCTTGCTCCCGCGCAGTATCTCTATAATCAAATCGATAACGTTGCACGCCTTGATAAGTCCTTCTTGTATTTCTTTACGTTCCAGTTCCTTTTGAAGGAGGGTCTCATACTTCCTTTTTGCAACTTCGAACTGAAAATCGACGCTCGCTTTAATAATTTGCTTTAATCCCAAAATCTCAGGTCTGCCGTCTGCAATAGCAAGCATATTGACCCCGAAGGTGTCTTCCAGTCTCGTCTTCTTATAGAGCATATTCGTAAAATTCTCTACATCGGCATCCTTCCTAAGCTCAATGACTATGCGGATGCCTTCCTTGGAAGACTGGTTGGAAATGTCCACGATATCCTGGGTCTTCTTCGTCTCCGCGAGGCTTGCCACGTCGGAAAGGAACTTGGAAATGCCCTGACCTATCATCGGATAGGGGATTTGCGTAATGACCAGATTGGTCTTGCCTCCCTTGCCCTTTTCGATCTCGACCTTTCCGCGGACCTTGATCTTGCCGGCTCCGGTCTCATAGATTTCCAGAAGTTCATCCTTATTGATCACGATGCCTCCCGTAGGGAAATCGGGGCCCTTCATGTATTTCATCAACTCTCTTACGGTGATGTTCTCATCCTTCATATAGGCTCTGGTGGCATCGATGACCTCGGAAAGATTGTGAGGCGGAATGCTTGTCGCCATACCTACAGCAATACCTTCTGAGCCGTTCACTAAAAGGTTGGGAATCTTAACCGGCAGCACGGAAGGCTCCTTTTCCGTTTCATCGAAGTTCGGAATGAAGTCCACCACACCCTTGTCGAGATCGGCAAGAAATGCCTCCTGTGTTATCTTCTGAAGCCTCGCCTCCGTATACCTCATGGCCGCGGCTCCGTCTCCTTCGATATTGCCGAAATTACCGTGTCCGTCCACTAAAGGTAATCCCTTCTTAAAGTCCTGCGTCATGACAACGAGGGCCTCATAAATGGAACTGTCCCCGTGGGGATGGTACTTACCCATGGTATCGCCCACGATACGGGCGCTCTTGCGATAGGGCCTGTCGTATTTCATTCCAAGCTCATGCATATCGAACAATGTCCTTCTCTGCACCGGCTTAAGCCCGTCCCTTACATCGGGAAGCGCTCTGGCAATGATAACGCTCATTGCGTAATCGATATATGATTTTTGCATAACCTCCGAATACTCGGTCTTAATAATTCTGCTGTCGTCCATGTTCTATCCCTCTGATTCCTTCTTACACATCCAGCTCTGCATCGGCTGCATGCTCGTAAATAAATGCTTTTCTGGGAGGAACCTCCGTTCCCATCAGCATTTCCGTCACCTCAGAAGCCATTCTCGCATCCTCGATTTCCACCAGCTTCAAAAGTCTGGTCTCGGGATCAAGGGTCGTCTCCCAAAGCTGATCGGCATCCATTTCACCGAGTCCCTTATACCTTTGCAGAGTAAATGGGCCCTTGTGATGCTTCCTGTATTTTTCCAGTGCCTTGTCGTCGTAGAGGTATTCCTCTTTCCCCTTAGCGGGCATGGCTTTATATAAGGGCGGCATAGCGAGATATACGTGCCCTTCAAAGATGAGCTCCGGCATGAATCGGTAAAACAACGTCAATAAAAGAGTGGAAATATGGGCTCCGTCTACGTCGGCATCGGCCATAATGATAATCTTATCATACCGCAGCTTGGAAATATCGAAATCATTGCCGTAGCCCTCGGAAAAACCGCATCCGAAGGCGTTTATCATCGTCTTAATTTCCGCATTTGCAAGTATTTTGTCAATACTGGCCTTTTCTACGTTAAGAATCTTGCCTCGAATGGGCAAAATCGCCTGAAATGCACGATTTCTTGCAGTTTTAGCACTTCCTCCCGCAGAATCTCCCTCAACTATAAATATCTCGCAGCGGGAAGCGTCTCTGGATTCGCAGTTGGCAAGCTTTCCGTTGGAATCGAAGGAAAATTTCTGTTTGGTGAGCATATTCGTCTTCGCTTTCTCCTCCGACTTTCGGATTTTGGCCGCTTTCTCCGCGCATCCGATAATACTCTTCAAGGTCTCCAGATTGCGGTCGAAGTAATGGACAATCTCATCCCCTGTCACCTTGCTCACCACCTTGGCAGCATCCTGATTGTCCAGCTTCGTTTTCGTCTGTCCTTCGAATCTGGGATCCGGGTGTTTAATGGATACTACCGCCGTCATTCCGTTTCGCACATCGGCTCCGGTGAAGTTTACATCTTTTTCCTTCAGTATATTAAGCTCTCTGGCATAATTATTAATCGCGTTAGTGAACATGGTTTTAAAGCCGGTCAGATGAGTGCCGCCTTCCGCATTGTATATATTATTGCAAAAACCAAGTACATTTTCGTGAAATTCATTCACATACTGAAAGGCCACCTCGACGGATATGCCCTCACTTTCTCCGCTGAAGTAGATGACGTCGTGTATACTCTCCTTCGTCTTATTCATATCGCGGATGAAGCCCACAATGCCTTCGGGCTCGTGATATTCGATATATTCGGCTTCAGCCTTTCTTTTATCCTCATATATAATCGTAAGGGCCGGATTCAAATACGCCGTCTCATGAAGGCGGCTTTTCACTTCATCCTCCTTAAAACGCGTCTTATCGAAAATCGTGTCATCCGGAAGGAAGTTCACCCTTGTTCCCGTCGCTTTGGATTTACCGATAACAGGAAGCAGCCCGTTTTGCAGCTCGATGACCGGATTGCCTCTTTCATATTTATCCTCATAAATAAATCCGCCGTTTTTTACCTGAACCGTCAGATATGCAGACAAAGCGTTTACGACAGAAGAACCCACTCCGTGAAGCCCTCCGCTGGTCTTATAAGCGGAATCGTCGAATTTACCGCCTGCATGCAGAGTGGTAAAGACAAGGCGCTCCGCACTCACTCCCTTTTCGTGCATGCCTACCGGAATACCTCGTCCGTTATCGTCTACGGAAGCAGAACCATCCTCCTCCAGTGTTACCCTTATTGTATCGCAATAGCCGGCAAGATGCTCGTCCACCGCATTGTCCACAATTTCATATATCAGATGATTCAAGCCTTTGGTTGAAACGCTTCCTATGTACATTCCCGGCCTTTTTCTGACCGCTTCCAATCCTTCCAAAACTGTGATGCTCGAAGCGTCGTAGGTACCCTCTCTAGCCATTTACTACACCCTCTCTCATAATTGTATATAAAAACACACAATGTAGTATACCATATACTTTGTACATTGAAAAGTGAAAAAATACTGTATATAGTGTATTATATTAAAAATGCGGCTGCCCGGACAAATACCGGACACGCCGCTTACAAAGCCGTATATTATTTATTTTTCTTACAGCAGGCGACAGCCAAAGCACCCGGCCCGATATGGCAAGCTACGCTAAGAGACAGAGGCGCCACATGTACATCAAAATCCGGAAACGTTTTAAACAGTTCCTCTTTAAATGTAAGTGCTGCTTCCTCGTTGTAGGTATAAGCAATCTGAAGCCATATATTATCTCTGTCAGCACCGCCCAAACGGTTGTTCATATCGTTTCTGATCGCCGTAGTCATAACAGATTTGCCCTGTGCGGTAGTTCTCGCTTTCGCAAAGGCATCCAACTTCTCGCCCTGAATCTGAAGCACCGGCTTCAACTTGAGCAGAGTGCCGAGAGCCGCAGCAGCCGGGGTGATCCTTCCGCCCTTTTTCAGATAATACAAGGTGTCCAGCATAATATAAATACTGGAATTATATTTGTCGGCCTCGAGAAAATCTTTGATTTCCTGCCCGCTCTTTCCTTCTTCCGCCAGATTCTTAGCATCTATGGCCGACTGCCTCTGGGTAACCGAAATCCTTTGATTATTGACAACGTGCACCCTCCCATCGTATTCCCTCGCAAGCATCAGTGCGCTCTGACAGGATCCGGAAAGGCCGCTGGACATAGGTATATGCACGACCTCATCGAAATCTTTCAGTAAATTGTTCCATAGATTCATAACAGCCTCCGGGGAAGGCTGGCTGGTGACTACGCTGTCTCCCGCCGCAAGCCTTTCATAGAACTGTCCCTGAGACAAATCGATATCTTCAAAATAAGTCACATCATTAATCATAAAAGGCATAGGCAATACATATATTCCCAGTTCCTTAGCCTGTGCCTGTGTAATTCCGCTGTTACTGTCCGTTACAATTGCAATATTTGCCAATTTCATTTCCGGTATCCTCATGCATAAGATTCATGCAGTGAACACCTCTCCTTCCGCCCTTATGTTTTCTTATTATATATTACTGTCAGATTGTCCTAAAGTCAACTGAATTTAACGCTTCATACATATACCGCTTAAGCGGCAGATGCTTGTCCATCGCCAGCTCTTCATCCTCCAGAAGCAAGGAATCTACGCTTTCCTTCGCCCTTTTTAGGACATCGGTATCCTGATATACGTCTCCTATTTTAAAATCCATGATCCCGCTTTGCCTGATACCGAACAGATCGCCCGGCCCCCTAAGCTTCAGGTCTTCTCCCGCAATAAAAAAGCCGTCGTTAGAATGATTCAGTATATCCAGGCGCTCCATCGTCTGTTTTTTATCGGAACCGCTTACGAAAATACAATAGGACTGATGTTCACCTCTTCCTACTCGTCCGCGAAGCTGGTGAAGCTGAGCCAGCCCGAAACGTTCCGCATTTTCCACCATCATCACTGTCGCATTAGGAACATTGATGCCGACCTCGATAACAGTGGTGGATACCAGTACGTCTATATTGCGCTTCGCAAATTCCTCCATCACCTGATTCTTATCCGCAGGACGCATTTTACCATGAAGGTATGCTGTCTGTATCTTGGAAGAAAGGACGCTTTTCAATTTCTCCGTGTAAGAAATGACATTCTCCGCACCTTCCAGTTCCCCCTCCTCCACCATCGGACAAATCACATAGACCTGACGGCCCGCTTGCACTTCTTTTTCAATAAAGCGGTATGCCTTCTCCCTGTAATCCGTGGGAACCACACAGTTTTTAATGGGAAGCCTGTTAGCAGGAAGCTCGTCCACAATAGAAATATCCAGGTCGCCGTATAAAATAATAGCGAGGGTACGGGGGATTGGCGTTGCACTCATTACGATTACATGTACGTTTTCTCCCTTTCCGGCAAGTGTTTCTCTCTGTCTGACACCGAAGCGATGCTGTTCATCCGTTATCACGAGAGCCAGATTTTTATAGTCCGCCTTTTCCTGAATCAATGCATGGGTACCGATAATGAGATTGGCATGTCCGCATTTTATTTCCTCATAAGCTTCTCTCTTTTCCTTTGCGCTCATAGAACCGGTCAGAAGTACAGGAACAAAAGGCAGCTTATATTTTGCGGTCAATTCTGAGGCTGCTTCGAAATGCTGCCTCGCCAGCACCTCGGTAGGAGCCATCATCGCGCCCTGATAACCGTTGGATACGCACATTAAAAGGGAAAGAAAAGCGAGAATCGTCTTACCCGAACCAACATCGCCCTGAATCAAACGATTCATTACCTTTTCTCCCTGCAAATCCTGCCGAATTTCTTCCCACACCCTTCTCTGAGCACCTGTCAGCGCATAGGGGAGCGCTTCAATGAGCCGCTTTGTCTCTGCTACCTCAAGCATGGGATAGATATTTTGAAGCACCTCGTTGTGCTCTTTACACTTGCGAAGGGCAAGAAGAAACAAGAAGAATTCGTCGAATACAAGCCGTTTCCTCGCTGTGAGCATTTCTTCAAAATCCTTAGGAAAATGAATATCTTCTATGGCATGTTCATAGGAAATGAGCTGTTGTGTCTTTCTTATCTCCTCAGGCAGATAGTCTTCTCCGAAGCGATAATGCGCCAGCGCCTGCTTTACGGCTTTTGTTGCCATATTGTTGGTAAGTCCCGCCGTAAGAGAATATCTGGGCTGCATAACTCCGGTAAGCTTAAAATATTCCTCCGGCTTGTATATTTTCGCCTGTTCCATCACAAGCCGTCCGCCCTTTTTCAAGGGAATCCCTCTAAAAATATAAAATAACCCCTTTTTCAATATGTTTTTCACATAAGGAGTGTTGAAATAGGTCATGAAGATCTGCCCGCTTGCGTCCCTTATCTCAAAATTCAAAATCGTCAGGTTGCGCACCTTTTTTGCGGAGATATTGCCCGCAAGGCATGCCCTTACGGAGCAGACCTCTCCTGCCGGAGCATCGCTTATCATTACCGGTTCCTTAAAAGTCTCATAATCCCTCGGATAATTGTGTAAAAGCCCGCCCACATCGTTAATATTCAGTTTGCCAAAAAGCTTCGCTGTTTTTTCACCGATGCCCTTAATGTCAATAATGTTCGTGCTATCGTTCATAACCATACCATCTGTCTAAAAAAGGACGGCATACGCATCCGTCCTTTACCGTTGTTCTCAATTATTCTGCCGAAACAATATAGTAGTAAATGGGCTGTCCGCCGTACTGCAGTTCTATATCACATTTCGGATAACGGGCTTCTACCCTCGCCTTCAACGCTTCCGCAGTCTCTTCAGAAATCTCTTTTCCATAATAGATGCTAATGAGCTCCTTGTCGTCCTCCATCATATCCTCTATCATCCGGAAGGTGATTTCTATCATATCGGTGCCATTGGATAAAATACCGCTGTCTCCAATTCCCATGTAATCACCGGCTTTGATTTCCTTATCGTCGATAACCGTATCGCGAACCGCATAAGTTACCTGACCGGTACTGACCGCTTTGATCTCTTCGTTCATCGTCTCCGTATTCTCTTTGACGGAAAGATCAGGCACATAATTGATTACAGCCGTAATTCCCTGAGGTACGGTCTTGGTGGGAATTACCACGATGTTTTTGCCCTCCGCCATATGTGTTGCCTGCTCTGCAGCCAAAATGATGTTTTTGTTATTGGGCAGGATGAAAATGGTATCCGCATTCACCTTATCGATCGCATTAAGCATATCCTCGGTGCTGGGGTTCATCGTCTGTCCCCCTTCGATAATATAATCCACTCCTAATCCGGTAAAAATATCGTTAATTCCTTCGCCTACGGAAACCGCGATAAATCCGACTTCTTTTCTTGGCATATCGGAAGATGAGAGTTCCTGATTCTTTTCAGACATCTTGAACAGCTTCTCCTGATGCTCCAATCTCATATTATCTATTTTCAAATTGGACAGAGCTCCATATTTCAAAGCCTTTTGAATCGCAAGCCCCGGATCATTGGTATGTACATGCACCTTTACCACATCGTCATCTGCAACTACTACAATGGAATCTCCGATGGATTCCAAATATTCCTTAAAATCCATCTCCTGCTTGATATTAAAATTCCTGCTGAGCATAATAATGAATTCCGTACAGTAGCCAAACTTAATATCGGCCTGAGCCTGGGCCTCCATATTCATTGTAACTGCATAGGAATCAGCCGGCTTAGCGTCCGGTATCGTAAGGTCTAATTCTTTACCGAGAAAAGCGTCATAAGCTCCCTTTAACACTTGCATAAGGCCTTGACCGCCGGAGTCAACAACTCCCGCCTGTTTTAATACCGGAAGCATATCCGGAGTCTTGCTAAGGACTTCATCCGCATAACGGATTATTTCGCCGAAATAAATCTCCAAATCCTCTTCGCCGTTGTCTACAAGCTCTCTCGCTTTCTGTGCGCCTCCCTTGGCAACGGTGAGAATCGTCCCCTCCTTGGGCTTCATAACTGCTTTATACGCGGTCTCCACCGCCTTATCAAAGGCATCGGCAAGGATAGCCGCATCCAGCTCATCATATTCCCTTACAACCTTTGTAAATCCACGAAACAACTGTGAAAGAATAACTCCGGAGTTACCTCTCGCTCCCCTCAGGGAGCCTGAAGAAATCGCCTTGCAAAGCGAAGACATATCAGGATTCTCCATAAGTGAAACTTCTTTTGCCGCAGACATAATGGTCAATGTCATGTTCGTACCTGTATCGCCATCCGGCACCGGGAATACGTTCAATTCATTGATCCATTCCTTTTTTGCCTCCAAATTTTTTGCACCAGCCAAGAACATCTTAGAAAGCATCTTAGCGTCGATTATTTTAGCCACAACAAAATCCTCCTTAATCAATCACTCTTACACCTTCTACAAAGATGTTGATTTTCTCAATTTCAATACCTGTAAATTCTTCCACTTTGTATTTCACGTTACTGAGCAGATTATCAGAAACAGCCAAGATGCTCACCCCATAAGAGACGATCACGTGAAAATCGAGTATCAGCTTGTTATTATCGAGCGCTACTTTAATGCCTCTCGTCATACTATCCATTTTTAAAAGTTTTACAAGACCATCTTTCATATTAACACTGGCCATTCCGACTATGCCGAAGCATTCCATGGCCACCGAACCGGCGTACTGTGCAATTACTTCATTATCAATAGAAATATTTCCCATATGGGTATCCATAGAAGAAGCTTTCATAACATACCTCCTTATTCTTTAATCATAGACATATATATTGTATTATAACCGCTCTTTATCAAAAAAGAAACTACTAATAATAAAAAAATTAGGACATTGAAAATTGGGGCTTGCATTCCCTATTATTTTCTGATATTATACAAATGTTGTGAGTATAAATTCGAGGAGGTGCAAGACGATGGCTAAATGTGATATCTGCAGTAAAGGCGCTCATTTTGGTAATAATGTAAGCCATTCTAATAGAAAAACTAACAGAATCTGGAATTCTAACGTGAAGAACGTAAAATGCAAAGTGAATGGTGCAGCCAAAAAATTACATGTTTGTACGAGCTGCTTAAAGTCCGGAAGAGTTGAAAGAGCTTAAATTAATCGGATTATCTTAATGAAAACGTATCGAAAAAACAGCCTGATCGGCTGTTTTTTTAGTGTAATAGGAATACCGTCCACTGCACAACTCTTATTGTATTCTATGCTTGCTTTCCTACATCATATGCCCTTCGCAGCTCTTCGTATTCCCGATTAATAATCTGTACCATTTCGTGGTCTCCTGCCACATTATCAGGGTGAAACATCTTAATCAAGTCCTTGTACCTCTTTTTTAATGCGAGACGGCTGTTCACACCCTTAAAGAGCATTCCGGACAAATCTGAGCGCCCAAAAAATGACGGCCCGTCCTCATACACTTCCTTCTTCGCTTCGAACTTGTCCTTCTCCTTTTGGAATTTATGCCGATCCTCTTCCAGCTGTTCGAACCCTCTTTGAAGAATCTTCATCTTCTGATCGAAAAAAGCGTTTTCCTGCTGCAACCGTTTTTGATCTATTTCCATGGAATGGCTGAGCGTGCGCATCTCATCTTGAAACTGCTTCTTCTCTCCCTCGAACCTATCCTGAAGATCTGATATTTCCCTTTTTAAATTCTCCATTCGCACATGTTCTTTGAAAAGCCAGACTTTTAATTCATTAAGTTCATCGCCGGAACCATTTTTCAGTATCTCCTCCAAATCGAAGAAAGACTCCCTTTCCTCCTGCAAACTCATCCTGCTACCCTCATCCTGCCGCTTTATAAAGCCATACTAATAACTACACCTTTTCCTGTTAGTCGCAATAATAAAAATTATAACCAACTAACAAAAGCAGTGCGCAAATAATCAAACCGAGAAACCTGCTGGTAAAAAAAAGCATAAGTAACATGCCTACCGCAATCCAAAAAGCGATAAAACCAATCATCTTTTTCATGCAACCATCTCCGCTTATGCCTTTTACTATATCTTATGCAATTTCCCCATAATAGATACCATTACTCCGTTCCCTCGGGAAACGCAATATCTACCGCAGTATCGTCTGCAATCATCTCTTCCTTATCGGAAGAAGAAGTGAACTTATCCACGATATCGGGTATCATGTCAAGAATCTTCGTAACCGTATCCTGATTCTTTATATTGACCAGCTTGGTGGTACCATTCTTGATAACTAATACCGCGCTGGGCGTCATCTTACCGGTAAAGCCTCCTGCTCCTCCGTTTTTATTATCCTTGGAGCTGGCTCCTGCCCCTACACCGAAGGTGACGTCTACAAGGGGAAGGATGATGGTATCTCCAACCTGCGTTGCCTCTCCCACTACTGTCTTCGTCGAAAGCACGGAATCAATGCCCTTCATCAAAGATTCTATTACTCCGGAAAAATTATTATCTGCCATTTAAGAGTCCTCCCTTTTTAATAACTTCAGCAATTGCCTGATATTCTTATCCCGATACAGCCGAAAGGCTGCGATAAGAAGCGTGAAAGCGGTAACCCTGCCCCTTATATCCAAGCTGCCTTCCAGTATCATATTTTCAAAATCCGCCTGTACAATAACATTATTCCCGATGAAGGGATATAACATTCCGTAAATAGCGAGTATCTGTCCCGTACTTGCCGGATCACCGGTGCCTACCGTCAGGTGGACGTCGCACTTCCTCGGCCGGACGTTTCTGATAATACGAAAAAGTTGTTTTTTCGAAATGCCAAAAGCTTCCTTAAAAACTTCTCCCTGCAACAGCTCCGTATAATATCCTATGTTCTTAATAATCTTTTTTATTTTATCACATATAACTGTTATTGTGTACTCAATATTTCTTATTATTTCCAAAAATTTCTGAAAGAAATCTATTAATTTTCGAAAAAAAGCTATTACCTTAAAATAAAATGCTCTCAGTTTTTTTAAGAGCCCGCTCTCTTCTCCGCTTTCTACATTGTCCCCGATGCTGGCATCTGTTTTATCCTTATCTTCGAATATTGTATCTTTTATCACAGAATCATTTTCAATCGTATTATTTCCAGCAGCTTCCTCCGGCATTTTCTTCTCCGCCGAAGGACCGGGCGGCACTTCTTCCGTAACCGCTTGGGGTTCTGCCTGCACTTTCTGCTTTTCTTTCTTTGCTTTAGGCTTCTTTTCAATTTTTTCTTTCTTCTCTTTCTTCGGTCTGGAGGAATCGAAAAGAGCGAAAAAGAATATCCGTACCCTAACTCTCACCGCCTTTGAGTAGGTCATAAGAGCGTTTAGGATGTGAAACAGCCACGTTACTTTGATCCTCACACGAAGAGGCTCGTCCTCTCCCAGCTTTCCGTCTGCTTGAATACGGTATCTGACCGGAACAAACAACGCCAGACAGATCATTAGAAGCAAGACGCCCAAGAGGATTGCCAGAGTCACTCCTATTATTTTCAGTATCAGTAATACGATATGCAGCATATATACCTCGCAATCACGTTTCTAAGGAAATAAGAACTTTTTAATATCAGGGCTTCCGCTGGCCTGCAGCGCCTCCTGAATAATTTTCACCACGATGTCCACGGCTTCCTCATAGCCGCTACTGATGCCTATAATATAAGGAGGATGCTTTCTGTAATATTTCTGACGCAAAAAACCGCTGTGATATATCTCCAACTGGTCTCTTCCTTTCGAAAGGACAATCACATATATCGTCGGCTGTACGGAACCAAGGCGCAGCTTCCACTTCACTTTATTCGGATTTTTTATAGTATCACCTACGTAGAGATTTTTATAAAATTTCATTCATACACCTATCCGTCCTCTTTTTTGCATACCATCGTTACTATTCAGCTGCAGGCTGAATAGTAATATTATAGCATACTTCACACAAAAAAACATTGACATTCTTTAGCCATAAATTATACTGAAATTACAAGGTTACTGTTCACACAACAGCTTAACACTTGCTGTTAAGCTGCGTAAGAACGTGATTCAGGAGATGATTTCTGCTTCGCGAAGCGAATTCAAATGCAAAAGTTTGCATTGCAGAACATCATGTGTTGCTGTGAACGGAGTGAACAGTAACATTACAAGAAAACATGTTACCCACCAACAGGAGGGATCCGCCTATGATTAATATTGCCAGCATTGCCCTAAAATCCGGAATGGAAATCGGTGAAGATGTTTTTAATTACAAAAATGAGCTTCTTGTGCCTGCCGGTACGATTATTGAGGACAACCATATCAAGAAGATCGTCCGCCACTGCGTGATGAGCGTCGTCGTGAAAGAAGCTATCGATTACGCAACTACACGTTTTGAAAAGGTGCGATTGAGCGAAGGTTTCAAGAAATTCGATGCCGTTTACAGCGAATACCTTCTTTATTACAAAGAACTTATGGTAGACTTCGTTACAAAGGGCATTCCCTTTCAAATCGACCACCTCATGGACATTTATCGTGCAATTATCCCTTATGCTCAAAGCGGCGAACTTTTATTGGACTACCTTTATCATCAGCTTCCCAGCGAAGACAACATGACTCACGCTCATTGCCTGAATTCCGCTTTAATTGCCGGTGTATTCGCGAAATGGCTCAATCTTTCGCAGGAGGATACTGATATCCTGATTAAATGCGGATTTTTCTATGATATTGGTAAATTAAAGCTTCCCGATGAATTGATATGGAAGTCGGAAAAGCTTACAGACCTCGAGTTCGCTCAAATAAAGACGCACACCCTGGCGGGTTTCGATTTGCTCAAGGATCTCGATTTGAATCCTCATATCATCAATGCTACACTCATGCACCACGAGCGCTGTGACGGTTCCGGCTATCCCTCCGGACTCAGATGTGATAAAATAGACCGTTTTGCAAAATACATAGCGATTATCGATACCTATGAAGCTATGACTTCTTCCAGAATGTACCGCCAGTCCTACCATCCGTTCCAAATCATCGCCGGTTTCGAAAAGGCGGGATTCATCATCTATGAAGAAGCTATATTGCGCCCGATTCTGTCTCATATCGCTGCATATCAGGTGGGGAATGACGTACGTCTGAGCGACGGTCGCGTGGCGGAGGTCGTCTTAATCAACCAAAGGTGTTTATCCAGACCGCTTCTCCGCTCGCCGGAAGGACTCATCGATTTATCGACGGAACCACAGTTACAGATAGAAGCTATTTATTAGGCTACGGCTCCGTACACAGACGAAACCGTAACAAGTTATGTCCGGTTACAAAGCGACTCTCAGGCGCCGAAATATGCGTCGAATATTCTCTTTGCTATAGGAACCGCATAATCGCCGCCGGAACCTGCTCCTTCTATAATGATAGTTACACAGATCTCCGGCTCTTCCACCGGTGCGAAGCCGGTAAACCACGCATGAGAATCTTCTTTTACATTGTTATATTCTGCGGAGCCGGTCTTCCCCGCCGCGGTGTAGGACAAGCCCTTTAGCCTGCTGGCAGTTCCTTCCTCCACTACTCCAGTCATCAATCCGGTCAGAATATCAGATTCTTCTTCAGTCATCAGTCTGCGATAGGAAGACGGTGCAAACTGTTTGATTACCGTTTTTGCACTGTTCTCCACTCGATCGATCATATAGGGCTGCATCACTATACCACCATCTGCAATGGCACTGGTAATCATATTTAGATGAATAGGCGTCATGCCGGTGGTTCCCTGACCGATTGCGGTCTGCATCATGTCTGCGTTAGTGGAGTCTTCATTTACCGTTATTCTGCTTTTGCTGTAATTCATCTTCAGAGGAAGTTCATCGTTAAACATCAAATTCTCTAACGTATCGTCGAATTGGCTCTTATCTAATTTAAGCCCTATATTGGCGAAGGAGGAGTTGCATGATTTTGCGAAAGACAATGCAAAGTCTTCGTTTCCATGGCTTTGTCCATGGTAACAATTGATTCTGTCGGTCCCGTCTGAGAAGCTTCCGGTACAATTAAATGTATAGTTTTTATAGGAATCGGGATTCTCTCTTATATATTCCAGCGCCGTAACGATCTTAAAGGTTGAGCCGGGCGGATACAAACCTTGTGTCGTGCGGTTAAGCAGAATGCTGTTATCCTCATCCGCCACCAAATCGTCCCAAATGGCATCTATTTGATTCGGATCGAAATCAGGCTTGGAAACCATGGCAAGAATCTTTCCCGTGGAGGGCTGAGTCACAATGATTGCGCCTCTGTATACTCCGAGCGCATTATATGCCACCTCCTGAAGGTTTACATCCAGCGTGGTATATATATCGTCTCCCGGATATTTTTCGCCTGATACATCGTAGGCCACCTTGTCCGACAAAGGGGCATTGGAATTGATCAAATAATAATTGCCTAAGGCTTCCACACCGGCTCTGCCGTTGGTGGAATAGCCCACCGCGTGGGAAAACAGATTCGCATAAGGGTACTGTCTCGTCTCTTCCCCGTCACTGTCTGTTGCCGTCTCTGCCAACACATCGCCATCCTTGGAATATATGGTCCCCCTGATGTTTTTTGCTATGAGCATTTTCTGCCTGCTGTTATAGCTGTTGTTAATCAGCTCCTGTTTATTAGTTATGGAGTAAAAGCAGATGTAGCCCATCATTCCCACAAAAGCACCCACAAATAAAAAGGTCACTATCGCAATCTGAATATTTATTTTTTTTCTGTTATTATCTGCCTTATTCTTCATCGCTCTCATCAAAATCCTCAATGTAAGTTATTTCTCTTTGTTTCTGATTTTTCAGCTTCTTCAACTTCCTTTTTTCTGCCCGAAGCATTTCTTTTTCCTCGTCCTTGCGAATCATACAAAGCCCTTCGATAATGGCGAACATGATGAGTGTCGTAAGGACGGAGCTTCCCCCGTAGCTGATGAGCGGTAAGGTCACTCCGGTAAGAGGAATGAATTTGCTGCCGCCGCCAATGGTGAGGAATACCTGAAATATATAGGTTACTCCTAAACCAAAGGCTATGAGCTGATAAAAGCGATCGTTCAGCTTCATGGAGATATTCATGAACATGATGAAGCAGCTGATACATACGAGAATCATGCACATGGAAAATATGATTCCAAGCTCTTCCGCGATCGCTGAAAATATAAAGTCCGCCTCTACGAACGGAATGGATTCCGGCGTCCCCTGAAAAAGGCCCAAGCCAAACCATCCTCCGCTGCTTATGGCAAACAGCGACTGGGTAATCTGATATCCTGCCGAGTCAATTTGACTCCACGGGTCACTCCATGCCTGAACCCTTACCTGAACATGAGCAAACACCCTATAGGCGATGATTGCCGCACCGGATCCTCCCGCTGCTCCGGCAATCAGATATAGGGGATTCTTCGTGGCTATAAACACCATAAAAATATATACGATAAAAAAGATCAAAGCGCTGCCAAGGTCTTTGGAAATGACCAATATGACCACATGTATTCCCGCTACCACAGCCGTAGTGAAAACTTCGAAAAACGAAGTGGATTGATACAGTGCGCTGGCCACAAAAAATACGAAGATTATTTTGACGAATTCCGAGGGCTGAAAGGTCACTCCTCCAATGGAATAAGATATCTTCGAACCATAGGTCGCCGTTCCCAGAATGAGCACTATTGCCAAAGCCCCGGCTCCCACCAGTGCATAAACCCATGTCAGACTCTTTAAAAATTTAAGTCTGTGTACAAAAAAAGGAATCACCATGGTTATGGCGATGGAAAATGCCACGATGACGAATTGTTTCACGGCTTTTTCATAAGAAATCCTCGTAAGGACTACAAAGCCGATGCTCAAAAGCATACACATATTGTTTACAATCAATCGATTTGCCCGCGGATATATTACATGGAAGAGCACCACTGTTGCGAACAGAACAATTTGCTGGAACGCATAAAAAAACAGATAGCTCATCTCTCCCGTTTCAAAACAAATCACCATAAAACAAGAAAAATGTATCAAAAGCATTAAAATATTCTGCCTTGTGTAAATACCGCTTCTATCCTCTTCGTCCCGGTATCTGAATACCGCGAAACATTCGCAGGCATACAATACCATAAATAAGGTTATAACATATTTCGATAGTTCCGTAATATATAATTCCATAATTCACCCGTACACTTTTTAAGCGTAAATTTATTCTACTCCCCTATTTAAATGCGC
>JAEWPN010000002.1 GCA_023399455.1 Bacillota bacterium | reverse complement strand
TTGAAGATGACGATTTAGGAGAAGAAGGGTTTTATATCTTATAATTCTAAACCGTCTGTTTTCCATGCCCGCTTTTCAGCGGGCATTATTTATTTACAATTCAAAAAATAAGCAGTTTCCTATAAAGCAAAAAAAATACAACTGCTTTTTAATAAACAATTGTATTTTCGTCTTATTGTACAAACAAGACTGCACAGTTTGTACTTTTTATTTGATTTTTTATTTATTTTTACCAAATTTATATTTCTGTATTTTCAATTTACAAAACAGAAGGGCAACTTTCTCTAGCAATATATTCAACGGGAACTTTTATTCTCATAATCTCCTTCTGTCTGAATTTCAAAATATCGTATAAAAGAATAATGCATTTCTTACCCATCTCTTCGATCGGAACTTTAGCTACTGACAAAGAAGGAATCGCATATATTTCCTGTTCGTCGTCTCCATTTCCCACTGCAATTACTTTTACATCTTTTGGAATCTTAACTCCCTTTTCATGCAAGGCCCTTACAGCACCTATGGCAATAGCGTCCGAACTGCAAAAAACGCTGTCAAATTCAATTTGATCCTGCATTACTTTGTTAATCAGTCCATAGCCGCTGCTTATCGTATCTTTTCCGGTCACGAGATAGGGTTTCGACACCTGATAGGAAAACAGATAGTTCTCAAAAGCTTCTTTCCTTATCTCCATGCCTTTAAATCTTGCAGGTGATGAAAGCATTAAAATCTTTTTACATTTATTTTCAATAAATGCTCTGGCCGCATATTCGCCCAGGTTCTGATCATCAATATTGACGCTGCAATAATTATCGGAGTAACGGTTATAGATTACCATTGGCTTACCCAAATCGACGCTGTCTATAAATTCCATATCCTGCTCCGACGCATTACATAGTATTATTCCATGACACATCTTAAGTACCCGCTCCGTCATAGCTTCCTGCAACTGTCCGTTAATGTATGGCTTTATAATCAATTCGCAATTCAGATTATTTTCCATGATCTGTTCCTGCAGCCCTCTGAGAAAACGGATCATGATTCGATCCCGCTCATCAGACGTCCAGAAAATCGTAATATAATACGTAAACCGTTCCTCCAAATTGCTGCGGAGTGTCCCGGCCACTACATTGGGATGGTAACCCATCTCCCTTATAACATCCCATATTTTTTTCTGAGTCTTTTCAGATATCTTTCTTTCCTGACCTTTGTTATTCAACACAATGGATACCGTTGATGTTGAAACTCCTGCTCTCTCAGCTACATCTTTAATCGTCATTAGCCTTCCCCCTTTTCTTTAAAAAACAGCCTTTTCGCATTACGTGCGGTTATTTCCACTACCTCCTCATAAGAAATCCCCTTAACCTCCGCTATTTTCTCAGCAATAAGCGGAAGGTTCAGAGAGGAATTCCTTTTTCCTCTGTAGGGCATAGGCGCCAGATAGGGGCTGTCCGTTTCCAGGAGAATGTTCTCCATAGGGATATATTCCACCGCTTCCCTCAGTTTCTTCGCATTGTTAAAGGTGATGACTCCCCCAATGCCGAAGGAAAAGCCCATCGCAAGGAATTCCCTCGCTGTCTCCTTTGTATAGGAAAAGCAGTGAATAACTCCGCCTACCTCCTCCGCACCCCCGGCCTTCATCATATCCACCGTATCCTTTGCGGCATCTCTGGAATGAATGATTATCGGAAGTTCTACCTCCCGTGCCATTTGAAGCTGCCTGTCAAACCACTTTTTCTGGGTCTCTCTATCCGGCTCGTCCCAATAATAGTCCAGCCCGATTTCCCCTACAGCTACAATTTTGGGAAGGAAGCATTGCTCCTTCAGCCATGCGATTTTTTCCTCGTTAAGCTCCGCCGTATCGGAAGGATGTACTCCTGCCGCACCATATATAAAAGGATACTTCTTCGTCAAGGCTATGGTGTTTGCCGTAGTCTGAATGCTTGCTCCTATATTTATTACGTATTCGATGCCGTTTTCCTTAAGGCTTTCAAGAAGCTTCTCTCTGTCCTCTTCAAACGCCTCATCGTCATAATGGGCATGACTTTCAAATATCATCTTTGCTTTCCTGCTTTCATATATTTATAAATTGACTTTTTTTTTAAAAAGTGCTTGCAAACTAAAAGACATTATACTATAATAACACTTGCGTTGTAAACGTGACATAAATAATGTTTTACATTTTGCGCTGCTAGCTCAGTTGGTAGAGCACCTGACTCTTAATCAGGGTGTCCAGGGTTCGAGCCCCTGGCGGCGCACGCCAAGTACTGATTTTGTGACCTAAGCGTCATGGGGTTGGTACTTTTTTTATTTCCGGATTTCATTGCAATCATTTCGAAAACGTGATATTATTTTATCAGAACAAATGTTTGTATTCAGGAATTCAGGTGACATTATGGAACAACTTTCTCTTTTCGATAACCGCAGTGTGGCAGGGCCTCTGGCCAGTCGTCTGCGTCCCGATTCTCTGGAAGATTTCATCGGGCAGGAGCATCTTCTTGGCGAAGGCAAATTATTACGCCAGCTCATCGACCACGACCAAATTTCTTCCATAATCTTCTGGGGTCCTCCCGGAGTAGGCAAGACCACCCTCGCCAATATTATAGCAAAAAAGACCCGTGCATCGTTCATTAATTTCAGCGCAGTGACCAGCGGGATCAAAGAGATTAAGGAAGTGATGGCTCAGGCCGAGAACAGCCGGGCTATGGGGCTTAAGACGGTTTTGTTCGTGGATGAGATCCATAGATTCAACAAGGCGCAGCAGGATGCCTTTCTCCCCTTTGTGGAAAAAGGGAGCATCACGCTGATCGGTGCAACTACAGAAAACCCCTCTTTTGAAATCAATTCCGCTTTGCTATCCCGACTGAAGGTATTTGTTTTGCAGGGTCTTACTGTCGACAATCTTGTACAGTTACTGGGAAACGCTATCCATAGCCCTTCCGGCTTCGGACAGACACAAATCGATATTTCGCATGAGCTGTTAAGAGCTATCGCCGTCTTTGCAAACGGAGATGCCAGAACGGCACTTAATACTTTAGAAATGGCAGTTACCAACGGAGAAGTGGGGACGGGGAAAATTACGGTGACAAAGGAAGGCTTGGAGCAGTGTATCAGCAAAAAGTCCTTATTATATGATAAAAACGGCGAGGAGCACTACAATCTCATATCTGCGCTGCACAAGTCTATGAGAAACAGTGATCCCGACGCCGCTATTTATTGGTTGTCGAGAATGCTGGAAGCAGGAGAAGACCCTTTGTACGTGGCCAGGAGGCTCATCCGCTTTGCCAGTGAGGATGTAGGAATCGCGGACAGTCAGGCTTTGCCGCTTGCCGTCTCCGTTTATCAGGCCTGCCATTTTATAGGTATGCCCGAATGCAATGTGAATCTCGCCCACGCCGTCACCTATCTCTCCCTGGCACCTAAGTCCAACGCTCTTTATATTGCCTACGGGGAATGCCGACACGACGCCCTTCATACGATTGCGCAGCCGGTTCCTCTCCATCTGTGCAATGCACCTACCAAACTCATGGAGGATTTGCACTACGGAGAGGGCTATGAGTATGCACACGATACGCCGGAAAAGGTTGCCCGTATGGAATGTCTGCCGGACTCTTTGAAAGGGCGCTCATACTACCGGCCTACCGAGCAAGGTGCTGAGAAGGAGGCTAAGAAAAAATTAGAAGCGGTCAAGAAATGGAAAGAAGGCTAATCCGACGACTCCACTCACAACTATTCTACCGCAATATAAATATGAATTTCATATTCTCCATTTTCCCTGACACTCACATACTCCTCAAAATCACCGGTAAATGTCCTCTTCAGGTCCGCCGCCCATATATCACCCCAGGATTTACCCACCGCAGACATATCGCCGATAATTACGAACTTCGCATAGTGTCCTTCAGGAATTACTTTAAGTACCATATCCTTAAGGACATTGTCCGAACTGTTAACTTCGCAGCCCACGGTTATGTCGTATTTCCCGGCCGCACCTTCCTCATAATCCGAATAAAGTCCGATGGAGCTTTCCCCTGTTTTGTCCGGTATTGCATCAAACAACCCTTCCCCAAAAAGACGTTCCCAGAGCCCGCCAATGATTTCACCCATTGCCGGATCGACGTTGCTCGTCCGCGCATTCAATCCCATGACCTTTTTTTCTTTCAATGTTACGATTTGATAATCCATACTCTCATTCTCTCCTTACATTATTTTTATTGCTTCTTGGACTCATCCGGTTTATAATTCCGAAATCCTCCTTTCACTTTGTATGGATTCATAATAGCATGAATAATATGACATCAATATGTCATATTTGATATTGTTTCAAAGCATTTTCTAACTCTTTTATCATTCTATCTCTTACCCTTTCCGGGCCAAGTATTTTCAAATCTGCTCCGAAGGTCAGAAGATGCTGGTACAGCCAATCGTTCTCCGGCATGAGCATCCGTACCTTGTAACTGCCGTCCTCGAGCTTTTCCACATCCTTTTTATCCATTTCATCCAGTATGCGGTATGCCTTATTGTCGGAAATAAGAGCTGTTACGGTTATCATATCATCCGCATATATATTTTTTGCACCTGCTGCTTCTTTTTCCACGTTTGAAGTCGAACCATCTGGGGAATCCGCATTGTATTTGGAAACCGGATTGCCTTGAACAACCGGCTTTTTCCTCTTCTCAAAATATTCCTCCAATACCCGCGGTTCCTCCATACGGCTCAATTTAAAAAACCGGAAGTCTGCTTTGTCCATGCACCATGCATAGAGATACCACGAGCTGGCACGGAAGACGAGCTTCAAGGGCTCCGCGAGACGCCTGCTGCTCGTTCCGTTCGCTCCGCTATATATAAAAGTCACCCTCTTATGGGCAAAAATTGCTTCCTTCAGTATTATGAATCTCTGGCTCACCCCATCATCCGAGTTCCACGAAGAAAATTCTATCTCTATCCAATCCTCCTGTTCTCCGCCAAAAAGCGCGGACAACTTAGAAAGCGCCGGCCTTATCTCCTCTTCCCGCACCGCATTCATTCCATGAAGGGCCTGCATAATCATTTGCTGCTCCTGCAGTGTAAGCACCGACTTATTCAGCACGTAGTTCTCCGTAAGCCGGATTCCTCCTCCTTTTCCTTTCATGGTATAAATCGGGATTCCTGCCTGGGAAAGTGTATCTATATCCCTGAATATCGTCCGGACGGACACTTCAAAGTGCTCCGCAAGCTCTGCCGCCGTAACCGTCTTTTTATCCAATAATATGTATATAATTTCGAATAATCTGTTAATCTGCATATTCATCTGCCTCTTTACGATACTGTTCACGACCTTCTCAGCAATGCATGCTTTCTGCATGTAATTCGCTTTACAACGGTCTGTATTCTTGATAAATTTATTTTAACTCTCATTTTGGTGCATGAAAAGAGAGGATTAAATGATTAGTATTAAGTAAACTAAGAGCATAAGGAGCTAAACTATGGAATGGATAGAACGATTTAACAGCGCTATAAATTATATAGAAGAACATTTGAAAAAGGATATCGACTATGACAAGCTTGCAAGGATAGCCTGCTGCTCCACCTATCACTTTCAGAGAATGTTCTCTTATATGGCTGGAGTGCCGCTTTCCGAATATATCCGCAGGAGACGGATGTCCCTCGCCGCAGCGGATATACAGGGCGGGAATGAGAAGATTATTGATATTGCCCTTAAATACGGCTATGATTCGCCCACCGCATTTAACCGTGCATTTCAAAACATTCACGGCATAGCGCCTTCTCAGGCAAGAACAGAGGGAATCAGCCTAAAAGCCTATCCTCCTATCAGCTTCAAAATAACAATTAAAGGAGAAGCGGAAATGAATTACAGAATCGAAAAGAAAGACGCATTTAAAATTATAGGAGTCTCTAAACCGCTCCATCAGGATATTGAAGAAAACTTTGAAATCGTTCCGCAAATGTGGCAGGAAGCTGCCGTAAATGGTACGATACCTATGCTCGCTTCATTCATGAACATACAGCCTATGGGCATATTGGGGGTCAGTGCCTGTAACGAGCTTAAACAGTGGAAATACTATATCGCAGCTGCAAGCACCCTGCCTGCGCCGGAGGACTTTGAGGAATACACGGTCCCTGCTGCAACGTGGGCTATATTCAGCGGAGAAGGACAGTTCTTGTCTATCCAGGAATTAGAAAAAAGAATTGTCACGGAATGGCTTCCCTCCTCGGGATACGAATATGGCAATGCACCGGATATCGAGGTTTATCTCTCTCCCGACCCTGAAAATGCCAAATATGAAATTTGGATACCCGTCATCAGAAAGGAGAATTTATAATGGTTCATTTGGTTTACTGCAATGACAAGGAGATGGAGCTTGAAAAAATCCTTTCCGGGGACCAGCGCATGTTAATTCGAGGCGCCGCCGGAAGAAAGATTCCCCATAGCCGGGTATTTCCAGGGGAAACTCTATATCTGATGAAAAAGGGGACCGCAAGCATTTCTGCAATGGCGACCGTAAAGGATGTACAAAACTATGTAAAGCTGGCAGAAGAGGAAATCGCAAAAATTATGGCGGATAATCAGGATAAGCTCTGCCTTTCCCCGTCGCAAAAGGTCCGGTGGCATAAAAAATGCCTTTGTCTAGTGGAATTAGAAAATTTACGGCAAATAACGCCCCTCGCCTTTGACCATCAGGGCAATATGGACGATTGGCTCATTCTCGAAAAAATAGAGGACGTTGTGGCGGGCACCAGCATTCCTTATAACTATGAGCATAGCAAATTTAAAAAATAGATTGCCAGCTATTTCTTCATTTTGAACCGGACAATGTTCTTCTCCTGCTCGCAGTCTAAAATATTCAGCGAGTTGACAAAGGAACTGAATTTGGAATGTCCGAAATTGCGCACGTCGAAATCCGGAAA
>JAEWPN010000244.1 GCA_023399455.1 Bacillota bacterium | reverse complement strand
CCGTCGGTTGCGGTGGGATTTGTTATTAAGACGAATGTGGAGGAACATATTCAGGATTTGATTTCCGATGCGGAATATGAGATGCTTCAGAATAAGATGGAGATAAAGAGTGCCGTGGGGTATCGGGAGAGATTAGAAAGAGGATTATAGAAAGTTGCGGGGGCAAAGTATTTAGTCGCCAGGGTGTGCGAAGCACACATTTGTTATTGCTTAGGGTATAAATATGACTTTATGATGGCATAATTTTGTTGAGCTGCCATCTTAAAAAAAGGGAAGAAAATGTAATTATAAAATAATTATAAAATAGTTAATATATGTAAAAGGTGAGAAAATGAGAGATAAAAAGAGATAATATGAGAAAAGTGAGAAAATAGAGCGTTTGAGTTCTGTGATTACAGTTGCAAATATGTGCATATAAATCTAATATATGGATTAGTGATTAGCACTCGATAGTAAAGAGTGCTAGTAATTCATAAATTACAGAATGAAATTTGATATAAGGAGGCATTAAAATGAAATTAGTACCATTGGGCGACAGAGTAATTTTGAAACAGTTGATTGCAGAAGAAACAACCAAATCGGGTATTGTTCTTCCCGGACAGAATAAGGAGAAGCCCCAGCAGGCAGAAGTAGTTGCGGTGGGACCCGGCGGAATGATCGACGGTAAGGAAGTTAAGATGGAAGTAAAGGTCGGCGATAATGTTATTTATTCCAAATATGCAGGAACGGATGTCAAGATCGAAGAGGAAGAATTTATCATTGTAAAGCAGAGTGATATTTTGGCAGTTATTCAGTAAAATATAAGGACAAATATTCAGGAGGTTTTAAAATCATGGCAAAAGAATTGAAAAATGGTGCAGAAGCCCGTGCAGCTTTGGAAGTCGGCGTTAATAAGCTGGCAAATACGGTAAGAGTAACTTTGGGACCGAAAGGAAGAAATGTAGTTCTCGATAAATCCTTTGGAGCGCCTCTCATCACAAATGACGGCGTTACGATTGCGAAGGAAATTGAGCTGGAGGATGCCTTCGAAAATATGGGCGCACAGCTCGTAAAGGAAGTTGCTACGAAGACGAACGATGTAGCAGGCGATGGTACTACCACAGCGACAGTACTGGCTCAGGCTATGGTAAATGAAGGAATTAAGAATCTTGCGGCGGGTGCTAACCCGATTATCTTGAGAAAAGGTATGAAGAAAGCTACGGAATGTGCGGTAGAAGCTATTGCGAAGATGAGCTCCAAGGTAAACGGAAAAGAGCAGTTTGCCAGAGTAGCAGCAGTTTCCTCCGGCGATGAGGAAGTGGGCCAGATGGTAGCGGACGCTATGGAGAAAGTATCCGGCGACGGAGTTATCACCATCGAGGAGTCCAAGACGATGCTGACAGAACTGGATCTGGTAGAAGGTATGCAGTTCGACAGAGGATATATTTCCGCGTACATGGCGACGGATATGGATAAGATGGAAGCTGTTTTGGATGATCCTTACATTCTTATTACGGATAAAAAGCTTTCCAGCATTCAGGAGATCCTGCCTTTATTAGAGCAGGTGGTACAGTCCGGCGCGAAATTACTTATTGTTGCAGAGGATGTGGAAGGCGAAGCGCTTACGACTTTGATTGTAAATAAGCTGCGCGGCACCTTCAATGTAGTTGCGGTAAAGGCACCGGGATATGGAGACAGAAGAAAAGCGATGCTTGAGGATATCGCGATTCTTACCGGCGGTCAGGTGATCAGCGAAGAGCTGGGATTAGATTTAAAAGAAACTACGATGGCTCAGTTAGGCCGTGCGAAATCTGTTAAGATACAGAAGGAAAATACAGTAATTGTTGACGGCGAAGGCAATAAAGAAGCGATTCAGGCTAGAATTGCTCAGATTAAAAACCAGATTGAAGAAACAACTTCGGACTTTGACAAAGAAAAGTTACAGGAACGTCTGGCAAAACTGGCGGGCGGCGTAGCTGTTATCCGTGTAGGAGCGGCTACGGAAACGGAAATGAAAGAAGCGAAGCTGCGCATGGAGGATGCTCTTAATGCGACGAGAGCGGCTGCGGAGGAAGGTATCATCGCAGGCGGTGGTTCTGCATACATCCACGCTTCCAAGGAAGTTGAAAAGCTTGCGGAGACTTTGGACGGCGACGAGAAGACAGGCGCTAAGATCGTTCTGAAGGCTTTGGATGCTCCTTTATTCCATATTGCTGCAAACGCAGGTCTTGAAGGTGCAGTAATTATCAATAATGTGAGAGAGTCTAAAGTAGGTATAGGCTTTGATGCTTTGAAAGAAAAATATGTGGATATGGTTGCCGAAGGCATCCTCGACCCGGCAAAGGTAACGAGAAGCGCGCTTCAGAACGCTACCAGTGTAGCATCCACACTCCTTACTACCGAATCTGTTGTAGCGAACATCAAGGAAGATGCTCCCGCTATGCCGGCAGGAGGAATGGGCGGAATGATGTAATCCTGCCCGGGTAAAACGACATCGATATATTGTAGATCAGGAAAACTCTCGATACGGACTTTTCTGATTTTAAGTCTGAGGCTGCAATACCAAAAGGGTTGCGGCCTCATTACTATTCCTCAACAAAAGAGTTTATTGGTATTATTCGGTAGTCATACGTCGATTTTTTTGATATAATCTGTACATATTTCGATATGATAGGGAGTCAAAAAGGGAAGAATAATGAAGGTGATGGAAATGCGAAAAGGGAAAATATTGATTTTGAGTGCAGCACTTTTAGCCGGACAGCTTTTTCTGACGGCAGGAACGGTAAAACCGGAGCAGAAGGCTGAAGATATGAAACTCATTGCTGTGGACGCGGGACATCAGGAAAAAGGAAATAACGAAAAGGAGCCTGTCGGACCGGGAGCAAAGGAAAAAAAGGCGAAGGTCGCAGGCGGCACAAGTGGCGTGGTAAGCGGATTGAAAGAGTATGAGCTGACTCTTGCCGTGTCGCTCAAGCTGAAGGAAGAACTGACGGCAAGAGGTTATGAGGTCCTGATGATAAGAGAGACGAATGACGTGGATATCAGTAACGCAGAGCGTGCGCAGATTGCCAATGAGGCGGGAGCTGATGCCTTTATCCGCATTCATGCGGACGGTTCTGCAAACAGTAAGGCAAACGGTGCCATGACGATCTGCCAGACTGCCTCCAATCCTTACAACGGAGAATTGTACGAGGAGAGCAAAAGTCTGTCGGAGCATGTGCTGGACGGTATGACCGGTGCTACTGAAGCGAAGAAGAGGAATGTATGGGAGACGGATACCATGAGCGGAATCAATTGGGCAGCGGTTCCCGTAACCATTTTGGAAATGGGGTTCATGACTAACCCCGGGGAGGACGCGCTCATGGCCACGGAGGAATATCAGGATAAAATAGCGAAAGGTATTGCGGACGGAATCGATGCGTACTTCGAAGCAGAGCATATTGATTGACTTAATAAAAAATTAATAATATAATGGGATTCGACACAAAAAGCGGGAACACTGAAAGGAATAGAGCCAAATATGAAATTTACATTTGCGCATAATAATTTTAACGTAATTGATTTGGAAAAGTCCGTGAATTTTTATAAAGAAGCGTTAGGGCTTGAGGAAATAAGAAGAAAAAAGGCGTCGGACGGCAGCTTTGAGCTTGTTTTTATGGGCGATGGGACTACGGGACACCAGCTGGAACTGACATGGCTTCGCGACTGGGAAAAGGATAATTATGATTTGGGGGATAATGAATTCCATCTTGCCTTCGTGACGGAGGATATGGATGCCGCTCATAAAAAGCATGAGGAAATGGGCTGTATCTGTTTCGAAAATGCGGCGATGGGAATTTATTTCATAAACGATCCAGACAATTACTGGATTGAGATTGTTCCGGCGAAATAAGACGGACTTAAAAATTTTGGATGACGAAAGCAGAAATGGAGACGGAAACGATGAAGCAATTGGAAGAATATGTGAGGAGTATCCCGGATTTTCCGGAGGAGGGCATTATTTTCAGAGATGTGACAAGTGTTCTGCAGGATGCGGACGGACTGCAGCTTGCTGTAGATACCATGCAGGATATGGTAAAGGATTTGGAATTCGACGTGGTAGTAGGACCGGAATCGAGGGGATTTATTTTCGGAACACCCATCGCATATAATTTGAAAAAGCCTTTTGTACTGATTCGGAAAAAAGGAAAGCTTCCTTGTGAAACGGTGTCCATAGAGTACGAATTAGAGTACGGAACGGCAACCATAGAGATGCATAAGGATTCCATCAAACAGGGGCAGAAGATTCTGATCGTGGATGATCTGATCGCTACGGGCGGAACGACGGAGGCCATGATACGTTTGATCGAGTCGTTAGGCGGAGAAGTGGTAGGAATCGTCGTTATGATTGAACTGGCGGGACTTAAGGGCCGGGAAAGATTAAAGGATTACAGATTGGAATCTGCGATTTGTTACGAGGGAAAATAGGGGCTGTTTTAAAAGTATTGGGTGAAAATTGGATATAATTCATTAAGAATATGGCCGGTGATGAATATGACAGAAGAAAAGAAACAGATGACAACCGATATTAGCGAGATGGTTTTCGATGACGGAAGGATTGAAGCCATTCAGGAATTCCAAAGTCCTGAGCAGTTGTTCCAGGACCTTATTTTCCGTGTGCGCAAATATCATCCCTCCGATGATATATCGTTGATTGAGAAGGCTTACAAGGTAGCCTATGATGCCCATAAGGATCAGGTCAGAAAGTCTGGCGAGCCATATATCATTCACCCTTTATGCGTAGCGATCATACTGGCGGATCTGGAGCTGGATAAAGAGACCATCGCCGCAGGGCTGATGCACGATGTGGTAGAAGATACCATTTTGACGGAAGAGGAGATCGAGCGGGAGTTCGGTTCGGACGTAGTGCTTTTGGTAGACGGCGTTACTAAGCTGCAGCAATTGCAGCTTACGGGAGACAATGAAGGCAAGACTCCGGATAAGTTGGAGATTCAGGCGGAAAACTTGCGCAAGATGTTTCTTGCTATGGCAAAAGATATCAGAGTCATTTTGATCAAACTCGCGGATAGGCTGCACAATATGCGTACTCTGAAGCATATGCCTTCCGAGAAGCAGCAGAGGATTGCAAGGGAAACGCTTGATATTTATGCGCCTATTGCGCAAAGGCTTGGTATTTCTAAGATAAAGGTGGAACTGGATGATTTATCCCTGAAATATCTGGAGCCTGAAGTATATTATGACTTAGTGGATAAGATAGCCATTCGCAGAAGCGAGCGGGAAGAATATATCCAGGGTATTGTAAACGAAGTTATGCAGCATATAGAAAACGCCGATATCAAGGCACAGGTGGACGGCCGTATCAAGCATTTTTTCAGCATTTATAAGAAGATGAAGAATCAGGATAAGACCATCGATCAGATCTACGATTTGTTCGCGGTCAGGATTATCGTTGACACCGTGAAGGACTGCTATGCGGCCCTGGGCGTTATTCACGAGATGTATAAGCCCATTCCAGGGCGCTTCAAGGACTATATCGCTATGCCTAAGGCCAATATGTACCAGTCTCTTCATACGACTTTAATCGGTTCCAACGGCCAGCCTTTCGAGATACAGATACGTACCTATGAAATGCACAAGGCGGCGGAGTACGGTATTGCCGCCCATTGGAAATATAAGGAAGCCTCTGACGGGAAGAAGGCGGAGGAGCGGGAAGAAGAGAAGCTCGTATGGCTCAGACAGATTCTGGAGTGGCAAAGGGATATGTCCGACAATATGGAGTTTATGAATCTGTTGAAGAGCGATTTGGATCTGTTCTCTGACAGCGTTTATTGCTTCACACCCACGGGTGATGTTAAGAATCTTCCGGCCGGCTCTACCCCTATTGATTTCGCATACAGCATCCACAGTGCGGTAGGAAACAAGATGATTGGCGCGAGAGTGAACGGTAAGCTTGTAACCATAGATTATGAAATTAAAAACGGTGACCGAATCGAGATTATGACCTCTCAGAATTCCAAGGGCCCCAGCCGCGACTGGCTGAATGTAGTAAAGAGCACGCAGGCGAAGAGCAAGATCAACCAGTGGTTCAAGAATGAGCTTAAGGAAGATAATATCGTTAAGGGCAAGGAACTTTTGTCGGCCTATTGCAAGGCAAAAGCGATTAATACCATAGATATTATGAAGCCTGAATATATGAATGCCATTATGAAAAAGTACGGCTTCAAAGATTGGGATTCCGTCTATGCCGCCGTGGGACACGGCGGCTTGAAGGAAGGTCAGATCATCAACAAGATGCAGGAGCTTTACGATAAGGCGCATAAAAAGGCGCTGACGGACGAAGATGTGCTGGCTTCCGTTGCTGATGGCAATTATCAGAAAAAAGCGCAGGCCAAATCAGGGAGCGGCATCGTAGTAAAAGGAATTCATGACGTGGCCGTGCGTTTTTCCAAATGCTGCAGTCCGGTTCCCGGAGATGAGATCGTCGGCTTTGTCACTCGCGGAAGAGGAGTGTCTATCCATCGGACGGATTGCGTCAATGTTATTAATATGCCCGAGATGGAAAGAGTGAGGCTTATCGATGCGGAGTGGCAGCAGTCCACAGAGGAGATTACCGGCGAGAAATATTTCGCGGAAATCAGGATATTCGCCAATAACAGAAGCGGTCTTCTTGCGGATATATCCCGCGCGCTTACGGAGAAGAACGTGGATATTTTATCTATGAATACAAGAACGAGCAAGCAGGGACTTGCAACCTTATCCACTTCCTTTGAAATAGGAAGCAGGGAAGAATTGAATCGAATTATCGATAAAATAAGAGGCGTTGAAAGTGTTATTGATATTGAAAGGACTACCGGCTGAGCCGCGAAAGGAGAAGGATTAACGGAATGGCGAATTTGAAAATAGGGCGTATGGTGCTCGGTATCTGTCAGACCAATTGTTATTTTTTATACAGGGAAGGCAGCGGCGATGCAATATTTATCGATCCGGCGGATTCCGGAGATTATATTTATGAAACCTTGAAGGAAAAAGGTTTTCAGATAAAGGGAATTCTTCTGACTCACGGACATTTCGATCATATATGGGGAAGTGAAAGGCTGCGGGAGCTAAGCGGAGCGAAAATATATGCCTATAAGGAAGAAAAGGCTCTGTGCGAGAACTCTGTAAATAATGTATCCGAGCAGGCGGGGCGCGCCTATACGGTAGTGCCGGACGAATACTTGGAGGATGGGGCACAGATAACCATAGCGGGGATGACATGTAGGCTTATCGCTACGCCCGGTCATACGATAGGAGGCTGCTGCTATTATTTCGAGGAAGATGGCATACTCATAAGCGGAGATACGCTCTTTCAGGAATCGGTGGGGAGGACTGATCTGCCCACAGGGAGCATGAGTACGCTTACAAGGTCCATAAAAGAAAGGCTGTATGTTCTGCCAGGTGAGGTTAAGGTATATCCGGGGCATGGAGAAACTACGGAAATAGGCTGGGAGAAGAAATATAATCCCTTTTGCCAGTGAGATAAATAGATGGAATAAGAGGAAGAGTCTTGGAACGTTCTGAGGAATGTTTCAAGGCTTTTTTTATCTCATAGGGAATTACGTCCTATGAGATAAAAAGCCCTCCGGACAGGAGGCGCATGCCGCTTAAGAGAAAGATGTCACTAAAGTGACAGCACGTCAGCGCTAGAGTCTGACAATCATCCATTATTTTATTATTGACAATAGTGTGTAATATACACTATAATGTAATATACAGGAGGAGAAAGCTATGGGAGAACTGAATGAAATATTATCATCGCTGACTTTGGAGCTTAGAAGAGGTACTATCGTACTCAGTGTCCTCAGCCAGCTGAATGAGCCGCAATACGGTTATACTCTTGTTAAAAGCATGGAGGAGAAGGGTGTAAGTATAGATACGAATACGCTGTATCCGTTGCTCAGGAGATTGGAGAAGCAGGAACTGCTCGTAAGCGAGTGGGAAACTGACGGAAACAAGCCGAGGAAATATTATAAGAGAACTGAGTTGGGCAATGTAGTGTATGAGAAGCTGGCGGCACAGTGGAGAGAAATGACGGAAAGCATGAATCGTTTATTGGAGCAGGGAACCATTTAGAGGCAGGAGACGAAATAAGTCTGTGGGAAAGGATGATAGTAATATGGTGAAAGAAAAGGTATCGAATGAATTGATAGAAAGATACTTATACGATGTGGTACGGCGTTTGCCGGAGAAACAGAGAGATGATATCGAACAGGAGCTTAGATCCTTGATCGAGGATATGATAGAGGAACGGGAGGGCAGCGGAGAATTGAGCCGTGAGGAATGCGAAAGAGCGGTACTTACCGGGCTTGGAGATCCGGCCAAGATGGCGAGAAGCTATCGGGGAGACAAAGAAGGGCTGATCAGTGGGGAATATTATGACAGATATTGCTACATTTTAAAAATTGTTCTTATCTGTGCCGGAGCGGCAATTCTTTTTTCGGATATTATTTCTGCGATGGTCCATGTAGTGAGTGACGAAACATTGGATATTATATCGGGAATGGGCTACGCTTTGAATGAAGGTTTATTAAGCAGCAATACATGGTGGAAGGTATTTGATATAGGAATCACGCTGCCTTCTGCACTTTTGCAGATTTTCGGCGTTATAACACTGATTTTTGCCCTTATGCAAAGATACCATGTGAAGCTGGATTTGTCGGGGGAGGCATGGTCTGTGGAAAAGCTTCCTCAGATTCCGTATAAGAAGGCAATGATAAGCAGAGGCGAGAGTGCGGTAGGAATCGTTTTCGGCGTGCTCGCAATTATTCTCTTTGCTTATAGCCCCCAGCTTATGGGAGCGTGGGTAAGGCAGGGAGAAGAGATGGTATCGATCCCGCTGTTTAATTTATCTATCTGGGGGAAAGTGCTTCCGTTCTTTATTATCAGTGTTATGGCAGGTATCATCAGTGACTTCGTGAAGCTCGTGGCAGGGAGGTATAACTATCGGGTAATGGTGACGACCATTGTAATGGATATTATAGGTTTTATTATGACATTTATCTTCATGAAGGTATTGCCTATATGGAACGTAGATTTCATGCAGGCATTGCAGAGGGAGACCGGAATAGTCTTTTCTTCAGAGGGAGATTTGCTGATTTATTTTAATACAGATTCCCTCATCAACGGAATCGTAATAGTGATTCTCTTCTTTTTTCTGCTGGATATAGCGACTACGGTTTATCATACGGTTAGATATGGTAATAAGAATTGAGTTAAAATGGTAAAAAAATACAAATGTTAAATAAAGTACTTGACAATGAAATTATTTGTAACTATAATAGTTACAAAAGGAGGAGCTTATGTATTCAACTAAGTTATCGGTTAGCATTCATATTCTAAGTATTATTGCATTGATGGGGACAGAGCCTGTAACGTCTGAGTATATTGCATCCAGCATTAATACAAATCCTGCGCTTGTCCGGCGCTTGATGAGTCGGCTGAAGCAGGCAAAGCTGATTGAAACAAGTACAAAGCTCGGTGTTACAGGTCTCGCAAGAGAAAAAGAAGATATTACGCTTTTGGATATATTTCTTGCGGTGGAGGACCATCCCCTTTTATTCGCCATCCATGGTAATACTAATCACCAATGCCCTGTGGGAGCGAAGATTGAGGTTACCCTCAAGCAGTTATACGACAATATACAAAGTGAAACTGAGAAAAAGCTTTCCGCCATTACATTGGCGGAAATCACAAAAGAATTCATATAATTATTTATAAGGAGGTGCATTAAATGAAACTCGCAATCATTGGCGCAACCGGCATGGCCGGGACTGCTCTGTACAAAGAAAGTGTGTCCCGCGGACATGACGTTACCGCAATTGTGCGAAACAAAGAGAGAGCAGATTCGTTGTTAGGAAGTGATGCAAAAGTGATAAATAAGGATGTGCTTGAATTGACCAAATCTGATTTGGCCGGTTTCGATGTTATCGTCAACGCTTTTGCCACTGCTCCCAATCAAGCCTATCTGCATCTGGACTTAGCGGCAAAGCTAATTGCTTTGTTTCGTGAGACAGAAAGCCCGAGGCTGTTTTTTATACTTGGTGCAGCCAGTCTGCTGGATTCGGAGGGAAATTTATTTCTGGATACCTTAAAGAACGTTCCTGACGCAGCTTCGTGGATTTCTATTCCTATCGAGGCATACAAAACCTTGAACTTTCTACGCAGTGTTGAGAATGTTAATTGGGTTGGCGTATCTCCTTCGGCAGAATTTGTTCCCGGGGAGGCCGTGGTGCCCATCTTGGGCAAGGATGATTTGCTGACTTCCGCTACGGGAGAGTCCATTGTCACCAGCGGGACAATGGCGGTTGCAATTTTGAATGAAATAGAAGCACCTCAGTTTATCCGGACACGATTTACCGTATGTAACCAGTAATTTTGTAAATGACAAAAACAATATCAGGAGGAAAACAGTATGAGTAAAACAATTGGAATCATTACAGGTAGTTTGAGAAAGGGTTCTTTCTCGGGAAGTATCGCAGATTATATTAAAAATAATGCACCGGCAGGATACGAGATCAAAACCATTGATATCAGTGGACTCCCTCTTTATAATCAGGATTATGATGAAGCGAATCCCAAGGAATACGTTACATTCCGTGATGAGGTAAAGGCTTTGGACGCCGTGCTGTTCATCACACCCGAACATAACCGCTCCATACCGGCAGCGCTGAAGAATGCGCTTGATATCGGTTCACGACCTTATGGACAGAGTGTTTGGAACGGTAAGCCCGGTGCTGTAATCAGTCAGTCGCCGGGAGGAATCGGAGGCTTTGGAGCCAATCATCATCTGCGTCAGGTGCTCGCCTTTCTCAATGTCTTGACTCTGGCTCAGCCCGAAGCATATATTGGTGCTTACCACACTCTGATTGATGAGAATGGTGCATTGAGCAATGAGGATACACAAAAATTTATTGATGGGTTCTTATCTGCTTTCGCCGATTGGGTGGAAACGGTTTCTTGAAGTGAAACCGGCGGATTAACAATATCTACTTAAATTTATCAAAGTTTATTGGAAGAAGCTGATTTAAAAATCGGCTTCTTTCGTTTTGCCGGGAAAGGGCAAAACGGTTCTTCTAAAACGGATGTGGTTGTGGTAAGATATGAAAAGCGGTTATAACATCAGTTAGGAGAATAAAAATAGATGCTTACAGTCTGGATAAATAAAGCGCAGTTTGAATACGATATACATTCCCTGGTAAAGGCATTTTACCCGGAGGAAGAGGTAAAGGTGCTCCGTGCAGAGGGAGAGAAACAGGATCACAGGATAGCCATTGAGTTTGGCGAGACCTCTATCAAAATGACTCTTAAGAAGGAACCGCAGGCCGAGGTGAGGGTAAGCGAAATATCCCATTCCCCGGATGCGGATAGGCAGACGGTGAAGAATTTGCTAAAACAGCTCATTTATAACAGTCTGTCCAAGCTGCTTGGAAAAAAGCTGCCTTGGGGTACGCTGACGGGAATACGTCCTACGAAGATTCCCATGACGATGCTTGAGGAGGGAAAGGGAGAAGCACAGATCATGAGCTTCATGCAGGATACCTATTTCATCAGCGAAGAAAAAGGCGTTTTGAGCATTGATATAGCCAAGCGGGAAAGGGAGCTTCTCTCCCGCCTTCATTATAAAGACGGCTACAGCCTGTACATTGGGATACCCTTTTGTCCTACCACCTGCCTGTACTGCTCCTTCACTTCCTATCCCATCTGTGCGTGGAAAAACCGGGTAGATGACTATTTGGAGGCGCTGGAAAAGGAGATGGCTTTTACGTCGTCGGCTTTGTCCGATAAGGTGTTGGATACTGTCTATATCGGAGGCGGAACACCTACTACGCTGGAGCCGGAGGAGCTTGAGAGATTGCTTTGCTCTCTGGAGCGCTTTTTTGATTTAAGCCGTCTGCAGGAATTTACGGTAGAAGCGGGGCGGGCGGACAGCATAACGAGGGAAAAGCTGAGGGTATTAAAAAAGCATAATATTACGCGCATATCGGTAAATCCTCAGACGATGAAAGAGGAAACGCTGAAACTGATCGGCAGGCACCATACCGTAGATCAGGTGAAAGTGGCGTTTGAGTCCGCGAGAGAGGAAGGCTTTGACAACATCAATATGGATGTTATCCTGGGACTGCCTGAGGAGACGGTAGAAGATGTAGTTCATACTATGGAGGAAATAAAAAAGCTGCGCCCCGACAGCTTGACAGTACATTCCCTCGCCATTAAGCGCGCCTCGAGAATGAATAGCTGGATTGAGGAGAAGGGACTTTCGACCCTTCGGAATACGGATGAGACTATGGGAATAGCTGAGCAGGCGGCGAGGGTCATGGGAATGGAGCCTTATTATCTGTACAGACAGAAAAATATGTCCGGCAACTTTGAGAATGTAGGTTATGCGGAACCCGGCAAATATGGAATTTATAACATTCTCATTATGGAAGAAATGCAGACGATAGCGGCGCTTGGAGCGGGAAGCATATCGAAGGCGGTACTAGGTGACGGACGGATCGAGCGGATGGACAACGTGAAAGATGTAGCCTTATATATAGAAAGAATTGACGAGATGATAGAACGCAAAAGGAAACTTCTTGAAAAACCGTTAGAAACAGTGTAAAATCGACTAAGTAATAAATGAAGGAATTGAATCGGGAATAGGAGCGTAAATTATGGCACTGAGTAAGAAGCCGGTTACCGGTATGAAAGATATTATGCCTGCGGAAATGCAGCTTCGGGATTATGTAATCGGCGTAATCAAGGAAACCTATGGAAAGTTCGGTTTTTCATCCATCGAGACTCCCTGCGTAGAGAACATTGCGAATCTAAGCAACAAGCAGGGCGGAGAAAATGAGAAGCTGATTTTCAAGATTTTAAAGCGCGGAGAAAAACTGAATCTGGAAGAAGCAAAGAGCGAAGAGGATTTGGTGGACGGAGGTCTTCGTTACGATTTGACGGTTCCGCTGGTGCGGTATTATTCCAACCATGCCAATGAGCTTCCGTCACCGTTTAAAGCCTTGCAGATGGGAAATGTATGGAGGGCTGACAGACCGCAGAAGGGGCGCTACAGACAGTTTATGCAGTGCGATATAGATATACTGGGAGAGCCTTCCAATCTGGCGGAAATCGAGCTCATACTGGCGACCACCACGACGTTAGGTCGTCTGGGCTTTAAGAATTTCCAGATTCGGATCAACGAGAGGCGGATTTTGAAGGCAATGGCGGCTTACAGCGGTTTTGCCGAGGAAGCTTATGATACGGTATTTATCATTTTGGATAAAATGGACAAGATCGGGATCCAGGGAGTGGCCGGAGAATTGCAGGAAAGCGGTTTTGCTGAGGAAAGCATAGAAAGATATCTGGAACTGTTCAAAGGAATGGAAGCGGCGCAGGATGGTCTTTCTTATTTGGCCGAGAAGCTTAATGGGGTACTGGAGCCGGAGGTAGAGCAGAGCCTTCAGGAAATCATAGCAAGCGTAAGGGCGACAAAGGCATCAGATTTCGAAATTGTATTCGATCCTACTCTTGTCAGAGGGATGTCATATTATACGGGAACCATCTTTGAAATTGCGATGCCGGAATTCGGCGGAAGCTGCGGAGGCGGCGGACGTTATGATAAGATGGTAGGCAAATTTACGGGAAACGATGTTCCAGCTTGCGGATTTTCCATAGGTTTCGAACGCATCATACTCATCATGCAGGAAAAAGGCTTCCAGATTCCTAATGAGAGCAGGAAGATCGCATACCTTATAGAAAAAGGGGTAGAAGTAGATGCGCTGTGCGAGATCATCGCGAGAGCTCAGGAGGAACGGCAAAAGGGCATGCAGGTGCTTGTGGCGCGCATGAACAAGAACAAGAAATTCCAGAAAGAGCAGTTGAATGCGGAAGGATATATGGAATTCGAGGAATTCTATAAGGATCCCCTAAAAAAATAGAAATATAGATTACAAAAAATTGCTTTGTCGAAGACAGATTGTGAGGAAATGATAAGATGGCAGAATCAATGAAAGGCTTAAAGAGGACACACCGCTGCGGCGAGTTGTCGGGATCGAACACAGGAGAAACGGTAACAGTCATGGGCTGGGTACAGAAGCAGAGAAATAAGGGCGGCATTATTTTTGTGGATTTAAGAGACCGTTCCGGTCTGCTCCAGATTATCTTCGAGGAGAGCGACTGCGGCGCTGACAGCTTTGCGAAGGCAGAAAAGATGAGAAGTGAATTCGTAGTAGCTATCGTCGGCAAGGTAGAGAAAAGAGCGGGCGCAGCAAACGAGAATCTGGCCACGGGAGATATAGAGATACGCGCAAAAGAAACCCGCATTTTATCTGAAGCAGAAACACCTCCCTTCCCCATCGAGGCAGATTCCAAGACGAAGGAAGAGCTTCGCCTGAAATACCGTTATTTGGATTTAAGAAGGCCTGATTTGCAGGGAAATTTGATTTTAAGAAGCAACATTACCGCGTCTATCCGCAGATTTTTGACGGAGGAAGGTTTTTTGGAAATCGAGACGCCGATACTCGGCAAGTCCACCCCGGAAGGAGCAAGGGATTATCTGGTGCCCAGCCGGGTGCATCCGGGGACTTTTTATGGACTGCCCCAGTCTCCCCAGCTTTTTAAGCAGCTTTTGATGTGTTCCGGTTACGATCGTTATTTCCAGATAGCCAAATGCTTCCGCGACGAGGATCTGCGTGCCGATAGACAGCCGGAGTTCACGCAGGTGGATATGGAGCTGTCCTTCGTGGATGTGGAGGACGTAATCGACGTTAACGAGAGATTAATTAAAGAGGTATGCAAGGATGCTATTGGGCTGGAGGTAAACCTTCCGATTCCTCGCATCAAATGGATAGATGCTATGAACCGTTACGGTTCCGACAAGCCGGATACCCGTTTCGGAATGGAACTTACAGACGTATCCGCAGTCGTTTCCGGCAGCGGGTTCGGAGTGTTCACTTCTGCTTTAGAAAACGGCGGCTCCGTAAGAGGCCTTAACGCTAAGGGACAAGGAGCTATGCCCCGTAAGAAAATCGATGCTTTGGTTGACTTCGCCAAAGGCTATGGTGCGAAGGGGCTGGCTTATCTTTGCATAGAAGAGGATGGAAGCTATAAATCTTCCTTTGCCAAATTCATGACTGAAGCGCAGCTTGAGGAACTGGTAAAGGCTATGGATGGAGAAAAGGGCGACCTGCTCTTATTTGCCGCGGATAAGACTAATATCGTCTGGAGCGTTCTGGGAGCTTTACGTCTGGAGCTGGGCAAGCAGATGGGGCTTATTGATGATAACCGGTTCAGCTTCTTATGGGTAACGGAGTTTCCTCTTCTCGAGTGGAACGAGGAGGATGACCGCTTTGTGGCGATGCACCATCCGTTTACCATGCCTATGGACGAGGATCTTCAATATATGGACAGCGACCCGGGAAGGATACGCGCGAAGGCATATGATATCGTACTGAACGGCGTAGAGCTGGGCGGTGGTTCCGTTAGAATTTTCCAAAATGACGTGCAGGAGAAGATGTTCGAGGTGCTTGGCTTTGAAAAAGAAGATGCCTATAATCGTTTCGGTTTCTTGTTAAATGCTTTTAAATACGGAGTGCCTCCTCACGCCGGACTGGCTTACGGATTGGACCGTCTCGTCATGCTTTTGGTAAAAGCAGACAGCATTCGGGATGTAATGGCATTCCCGAAGGTTAAGGACGCGTCCTGCCTCCTTACGAACGCACCGGATGTGGTAGACGAAGTGCAGCTTGAGGAGCTTGGAATTGCTTTGAACTTAAAGGAAGAGATTGCAGAGTAGTAAATCGGAGAAGAAAGTGATCAGATTATATATTGCAGACATTGCAGCACTATCCGATGAAGCAGTTTACCGCAGCTATCTTAAAAAAATAGATGCGGT
Source organism: Bacillota bacterium (assembly GCA_023399455.1). Classification (GTDB taxonomy): domain Bacteria; phylum Bacillota; class Clostridia; order Lachnospirales; family Lachnospiraceae; genus Kineothrix; species Kineothrix sedimenti. Next base: position 11,716 of record JAEWPN010000244.1, on the reverse strand, counting down.
AAGGCAGGAGAAGGTGCGGCAATGCATAAATGAAGCGGACAAAAAAAGAAGTCTCCTCGCAGGATATTTACTTCAGGCAGGAGTCGTAGATTTAAAAGCGCAGGAAAGCGGTTTGCAGGCGGATGCAATACCGCTTTCTTTCGCATATTCCTTCGGAGAAAACGGAAAGCCTTATTTTGATAATTATCCTGATATTTATTTCAGCCTTTCCCATTCCGGCGATTATGTGATATGCGCCATATCAGAGGAGGAAGTGGGCGCGGACATTCAGGAACACAGAGAGGTGAAGTCCGGCATCGCGGCTCGTTTTTTTTCTGAGGAGGATAAGAAGAACATGGAACAGGCTGGAGCGTCACGAGGAGAAAAATTTTCTGCTGAATTGTTTTATCGGATGTGGGCGGTAAAGGAAGCGCATATGAAATTGACGGGAATGGGAATGAAACAGGGAATGGACAGTACTGTCATACGCTTTGCAAAGGAGCAGCCCGGAGAAAGGGAATATGTAAGAGGCGGCATTGTTCGTAAGGAGAAAGAAAAAAATATCGCATATTTCCAGATATGTGATAAAATGGAAAAGTACAGTATTGCAGTGTGCAGTTATTCGGAAATTGCCGATATAACTATAAAAGAAATAATGGTGGTCGAATCATAATAAGGGAGATAAGGCCGAAAGGGCAAGGCATAAGATGAAGGGAAGAACGAAGTTAGAAGCGGCATCGGGGAAGGAATACAATGAGAGTATGGTGCGGATGGATTACAATACCGCTCAAATTGTCGGCAATGTCCGATATGGAAGATACTTCATTTTTTATCAGGGGGTCAGTGAATGGCTGTATGTATATTATCAAGACATCGTATGGGTCTATCATAAGATGGAGGATGCCCCGGGAAGACTTAGGCGTGAGCGGGTGGGAGAAGAGACACATAGCATCATGCTCGTGACTAAGGATAAGAAAAGGATAGGAATAGCGGTCGGAAGCGATGAGGATGTCGTGGAAGGGATTGGAGTGATTCAGAAGAACAATGCCTTTGTAGATATCGGTTTCTCGAAAGAAAAAGAGGGTGAATATTTATGATTGAAAGAAGCAGCGGTTTGAATCATTCTTATCAGGCACAGACTCATGAGCATTCGGTAACAGACTGTATCCACGAGGAGGAAGGCTTGTTAAAAAGCGGCGGCGGGGCTAGCATAAACAGCGCAGAAACGGAACAAGCGCAGAGAATGCAGACGCAGGAAGCTTTTTCTTTCCGCAGCTTGTTTACAAATGGATGGAAGAGCGTGATTTCCAAGGCGGTGAGGTTCTGGAACGATTCGGGTGAAGACGGAAAAGATGGTGGGAAGAACATTCTTGCAGCGACTGAGGAAAAAAATACAATTTTTCCTGCCGGGGAATCGATGCCGGCGGCACATGGAGAGAAGGGTGAGGGCAGCAGGGAGGAAGAGGCGGTTCTTGCCACGTCTATTCTTAAAAATGATAGCCGGAGAAACGAAGAAGCGGATTTCGGAGAGGAAGACGCAAGAAAAGTAAATGATATAGAAGGCGCTGCCAGCAGCGGTCTGAAAAAAGAGCAGGGAAGCCTGCGAAAGTTTCTTCAGAAATTCGAAGAAACCGTGCTGAATGCTACGGGTCTGTGGAAAAAGTCGAAAAGTATCAAAAACTCACCTCAGCCGACAGTGAGCCTCAAGGGTGAAAATCACAGCTATCTGATGGACTCCTACAATAAATCAGGGGAATACAGTACGCTTGCCGGAGATAAGAGCGCGGAAGGGAACTTTAAAGCGAGAGTGTAGAGGGTAAATTTATACCCTTTCCGATTGCCTTACAATCGATAGTAAAATAATAGAAAATAGAGGGTATTTCATATATAATTGTGATTTGTCACAAACATATGAAATACCCTCTTTAACGCAAAAAAAATATACATTATCCTTGTGCGTTCAATGTATCTATAATCCCGTCGGCAATTGCCTGGGCAATCTCCTGAAAACGGCTGTCGAAAAGGATATTGTCCTGATCGTTATTGATGAAGCCCACTTCTACCAACAAGGAGGGCATTTGTGTCTGATTTAAAACAATCAGATTCGTGCGCTCATTAACACCCTGGTTGACAAAGCCGAGTGCTTCAAGATTCTCGTTAATATTTGCTGCCATTTCTGCTGCCGGTCCGTAAAAGCTATAGACCAAGGTCTCGATGCCGGTGTACTGATTAGGGTATACACTGGAATTGCGGTGGATGGATACGAAATAATCGGCTCCTGCCTCATTGGCTTCGGCAGCTTTCCTGGCCGGACTTTCGTATATGTCGGTGGTCCTCGTGTAGACCACATTTATGCCCGCGTTTTCGAGCAGCTGGCCAATTGCCAGAGTAAGACGGAGTGCATCGTCTTTCTCCTGCCTTCCATTATAAACTGCGCCGGGATTCGCACCGCCATGCCCGGCGTCTAAAACAACTGTATATGCCATATGATCACCATCAATTTACTTAGTTTTACTATATGCGGATAGGTGAAAAATGGTACGGCAAAGCAGTTATGGATTGCAGTAGGTACAAGGCTGATAACCAGCATTTAAGATCTTCGCGCGGGAGGTTGTCATTTCGGAAAGGTCGTCCGGCTTTATATCCTGAACATAAGGACAATCCGCCTTATGGAAAAGATTGGCACCCATGTCCATGACATAATTACGTTCTATGTTGTCTTCTTCCGAAGTTGTCTCGATTTCGGCAGCGGTTTCTACTGCGGGTTCACCGGCAGAAGGAGCAGAAGCATCCCCGGAAGGAACGTCCGGCACGGAGTCAGCGGTCTCTTGTCCGGTTGTTACTGAGGAATCAGAGCTTTCATCCGGCAGTTCTACGACATTGCCGTTTTCATCGTATACCAGACGGGATTTGTCGTCTTCAATTCCTTCCGCTGTCTGGATGGAACCGGGGGTAAAACGTCTGCCGCTGTATTCAGCGAATAATATGATTCCGACAAGAACGACAGCACCTGTCAAAACAAGGCCAAGCAGTGCATAAATAATTCTCTTAACTATTTTCATATGTGTTCTATCCTTAGTTTTTATAGTATGATTCTGTTTTCTATTCTACCATATATAGAGAACGTTTTTCAATCAGTAAAAATGATTTTTAAGGGATTACTAAGCGATAAAAAGGAGGTTCTTTACAAATCCATGCCGGTATTCTATAATCGTGGGGGATTACCATCGTTCAGGATGCGTAAGACTTTGTCAAATGATGGTATCGGGGCTTTTATTACATCAATTACAAATAAAGAAATAAAGGAGAGATAAAAATGTTAGAAAAAAAAGAATGGGATACCGTTATTTTTGATTTGGACGGTACATTATTGAATACATTGGAGGATTTGAAGGATAGCGTGAATTTCGCCCTCGGCGAGGCGGGTATGCCTCTTCGGAGTATGGAGGAAATCAGACGTTTTGTTGGAAATGGTGTAATGAGGCTGATGGAGCTTTCTGTGCCGGAAGGGAAAGAGAATCCGGAGTTTGATAAGGTGTTTGAGGCCTTTAAGGAATATTATTCCTTGCATTGCAACGATAAGACAGGGCTTTATGACCATGTAGAGGAACTGCTTAGAGAATTGAAGAGCAGGGGGTATAAGATGGCGATCGTTTCGAATAAATACTATGATGCGGTGCAGGAGTTGAAGGAACAGTATTTCGCAGAATATATTCAGGTAGCAATTGGGGAGAAGGCGGGTATTAACAGAAAGCCGGCTCCTGATACGGTAATTGAAGCGTTGAAAATGCTTGAAAGCACCAGAGAATCCGCTGTGTATGTGGGAGATTCTGAGGTGGATATAGCTACGGCCAAGAATGCTTTGATGGATTGCATTTCGGTTACATGGGGGTTCCGGACAAAGGAAGAACAGCAAAAGGCCGGCGGCAAGGTGTTTGTCGACGACCCTTTGGAAATATTAGATTTATTATAGGTATTCGGCAGAGGGCTCTTTTTCTGTCGATTCAAGTTCAGCTGTTTCTGTTTTTGCAGGCAGTGTCATGAGTACTTTTTTAATACGGTTCTGTCCGATTCCTTTTACCTGCAAGGTAATGCCGGTGGCGGTAACGATGGTCTCTTCGTCCGAAGGGAGTCTGTCGAGGGATTCAATAATCAGTCCGCCTATGGAATCATAATCCTCGGATTCCAGATTAGTTTCCAGGGCAGCATTGATGTCGTCTAACTTCATTCCTCCTTCTACGAGATAAGTGTTGTCATCGACCTGCTGAATCAGCTCTTCTTCGTCTCCGTCGTATTCATCCCTGATTTCACCGACGATTTCCTCTAATAGATCTTCCATGGTTATCATACCGGCGGTAGCACCGTATTCATTCATGATAAATGCCACGTTGGCTGCAATTTCCCTCATTTCTATCATCAAATCGGAGGTCTTTTTATATTCATAGGTGTAGTAGGCTTCTCTAAGAATATCCTTAACATGGAAGTTTTCTTTATCCGTCAGGAGAATGAAGTCCTTGATATTAATAAGGCCTACTATGTTGTCCTTATGCCCTTCGTAGACTGGAAGCCTGGTATACATGGATTCCTTGAATATATTCAGCACTTCATCATATGTCATATCCAGACCGACGCTGACCATATCTATGCGCGGAATCATGACGTCTTTTGCCATCGTTTCAATAAAATCGAAGACATTATAAATCATTTCCCGCTCCTCCGATTCTATCACACCTTCCTCGTGGCTCGCATCCACGTAGGTCTTGAGCTCATCCTCCGTCATAAATTCCCCTTTTTGGCGGATATCTGCATGAAAAAGCCTGGAAATGCCAAGGGCCGTTTTACCTAAGATATATGTAACAGGAGTAAATAGGTACATAAAAAACAAGACAGGTCCGGAACAAAGCAATGAGTATGCCTCGGGATAAATCATAGCGGTACTTTGAGGGATAATTTCTCCGACGAGCAGAAGCACAAGAACCAGAATGCCGGCGGCAATGGCTATCGCGTAGCTTCCATAGGATGTAAGGACGAGAATTGTAACAAGAGAAGACGCAGTCAGACCTGCGATATATTTTCCGGTAAGAATGGTGTTTGACATTTTGTTGTGATTGTCCAGAAGCTTTAAGACTATGGCGGCACCAGGGCGGCCTTCGTCGGACAAGGCTTTTATGCGTGCTTTGTTTACTGAGGAAAGTGCTGTTCCCGCAGAAGAAAAAAAGGCCGATAATCCGACTGAAATAATGACAACGATAAGTTGTATGACACCAGAGGTATCCAAAATGTAATCACTCCTTATATGGTAATTTATGTTTATTTCTATAATACTTATTTGAAATATTACAATATAGCATAACGGGTGTCAAGTCGGAATAACTTATAATAACCTTATTCCATAGGAAAAGATAAGAAAGCGGAGAAAAAAGAGGAAAGGGGATTTATATGAGAAATATAGGATTGCGGAGGGGGAAAAGCACATATGCAAAAGAGGATGGGGGAGTTAGTTTACATAATATTTTTTTATTGAAATGCCTGCTATTTTCTTATGTTTTAACGGCCGGGCTTCTGCTTTTGCTCGCTTTGATATTGTATCGGTTCAGCCTTCAGGAGAAGGTGGTCAATATTTGTATTATCCTGGTTTACATAGCGGTAACCTTTTTGGCGGGATTCATAGCGGGGAAGCGGATGGGAAGCAGAAAATTCTTATGGGGACTTTTAATGGGAGTGATGTATTTTGCTGTACTGGCGCTGGTTTCGTTAATCGTGAATCATAGTCTGCAGGATGTGGGATCTAACGCCCTGACGGTATTTCTTTTATGCGGTGGAAGCGGGATGTTAGGCGGGATGCTAAGCTAGCATTAAAGAGAACAAACACGAAAAAAAATGCTTTTCCTTATGAATAATTTATGCTATACTACAAGAAGTTTAGGAAACATAAGGAGGCTTTGTTATGAAACATATCAAGACATTAAGCACGAGAGATTATAAAGAGTCTATGAAAAAGGGCGGATGTGGAGAGTGTCAGACCTCTTGCCAGTCAGCTTGTAAGACCTCTTGCACCGTTGGTAATCAGAGTTGCGAAAAGTTGAAATAAGCTGAGAATAGCAACATTACAGGTTTTTGTAAGCAGCGATGTGAATCGCTGCTTATTATACGTTTTATATGAAAAGCGGATAGAAGCAGCTGAAATAAGAAAGGAAATAATGAAGTGATACATCAGTATAAGAACAATGGATACAACATCGTGCTGGATGTGAACAGCGGAGCAGTACATGTGGTGGACGACATTGTTTATGATTTAACGAAAATAGTGGAGAAATTGCTGGAAGAGGGAACGCCGGAGGATGTGGATGTGCTCACAAGCGCAGCGTTGAAGGAGGAGCTTCTTCCTTATGAAGAAGAGGAAATAAAAGAGGCTCTGGAGGAGATTCTGGCTCTGAAGGCGGAAGGAATTTTGTATGCGCCGGATATTTACGAAAAATATATCGGAGATTTTAAGAACCGGGAGACGGTAGTGAAGGCACTTTGCCTGCATATAGCACATGATTGCAATCTCGCCTGCAAATATTGCTTTGCGGAAGAGGGAGAGTATCATGGAAGACGGGCGCTTATGAGCTTTGAGACGGGGAAGAAGGCACTTGACTTTCTGGTGGCGGGTTCGGGGAACCGTATCAATCTGGAAGTAGATTTCTTTGGAGGAGAACCTCTGATGAACTGGCAGGTGGTTAAGGATCTGGTAGCTTACGGACGAAGTCTTGAGGAAGCGAACCATAAGAAATTCCGCTTTACCCTTACGACCAACGGCGTCCTGCTAAATGATAAGGTCATGGAATTTGTCAATAAGGAAATGAGCAACGTGGTGCTCAGTATTGACGGAAGAAAGAGCACGAATGATAAGATGCGCCCCCATAGAGGAGGACAAGGCAGTTACGAGGAGATCGTTCCTAAGTTTAAACGGCTCGCAGAGAGCAGAGACCAGATGAACTACTACGTGAGAGGTACTTTTACCAGAAATAATCAGGATTTTTCCGAAGATGTGGCCCACCTTGCGGATCTGGGCTTTGAGCAAATATCGGTGGAACCGGTAGTGGCGAAGCCGGAGGAGGACTATGCGCTTCGGGAAGAGGATCTGGATAGGCTGTTTGCCGAATATGACAAGCTCGCACTGGATCTGCTGGAGAGAAGAAGGAAGGGAAATCCGGTCAATTTCTTTCATTTCATGGTGGATCTGGAAGGCGGACCGTGCGTAGCGAAGCGATTGTCCGGCTGCGGCTCCGGTACGGAATATTTGGCGGTGACCCCATGGGGAGATTTGTATCCATGCCATCAATTCGTGGGGCAGGAAGAATTTTTGATGGGAAATGTGGATGAAGGTGTTGTTCGCACCGATATTAAAGAAGAATTTAAAACCTGTAACGTATATTCAAAGGATAAGTGTAAGGAATGTTTTGCCAAGTTCTATTGCAGCGGAGGCTGCGCGGCGAATTCTTATAATTTTAAAGGCGATATAAACGACGTCTACGATTTGGGCTGCGAACTGCAAAGAAAGCGCATAGAATGCGCTATTATGATAAAAGCAGCATTGGCTGAGTAAAAAGGAGATAATAAGAAGATGAAAAAGAGAAAAGCGGTCATTATTTTACTTGTAATGTTATTAGCGCTTGTCGGGCTTACCTATGCGGCTGTGGAAGGCATAGGAACCGAAAAGGCCGGAGCAGCCTCGGGAATCAAGCTCGGTCTTGACCTTGCGGGGGGCGTGAGCATAACTTATCAGGTAGTGGGAGATGAAGTTCCCACTGAAGAGGATATGGCGGATACCGTCTACAAATTACAGAAGCGTGTCGAGAACTACAGCACGGAGGCACAGGTATATCAGGAAGGTGCGGACAGAATCAATATTGAGATTCCGGGTGTTTCCGACGAAAATGCCATCTTAGAGGAGCTTGGTAAACCTGGTTCCCTAGTATTTATGAATTCTGCTAATGAAGAAGTTCTGTCCGGTACCGATATTGCCAATGCGGAGGCAGGATCCCAGCAGGACAGTATGGGAAACAGCCAGTTTGTCGTACAGCTCACCATGACGGACGAAGGAAAGCAAAAGTTTGCTGAGGCAACGAAGGCTGCTTATCCTACCAATGATATCATTTATATCATATATGACAATGCGGTTATCAGCGCTCCGGCCGTACAGGCTGAGATTACGGACGGACAAGCGGTCATTACCGGAATGGCTTCCTATGAAGAGGCTGAAAGCCTGGCTTCTACCATCCGTATCGGCGGACTGAAGCTGCAGTTAGAGGAACTTCGTTCTAATGTAGTAGGCGCACAGCTGGGCTCCGAGGCTATCAGCACGAGCTTAAAGGCAGGTGCTGTCGGCTTCGTTATGGTAGTTGTATTTATGGTAGTCGTATATTATGTGATGGGAGCGGCGGCCAGTCTGGCTCTTGCTATTTATACGGCGCTCATCGTAGTGCTTTTGAACGCCTTTGAAATTACTTTGACACTGCCGGGTATCGCAGGCATTATCCTGTCCATCGGTATGGCGGTGGATGCCAACGTTATTATCTTCGCCAGAATCAGAGAAGAGCTGGCTACGGGCAAGACGATTCCGACCTCTATCAAGATCGGTTTTGAAAGAGCTATGCCCGCCATCATCGACAGCAATATTACGACTCTTATTGCAGCCCTCGTTCTTGGGGTAAAGGGTTCGGGTACGGTAAAGGGCTTTGCACATACTTTAGCGTTAGGTATCGTTTTGTCTATGTTTACCGCACTTTTTGTTACGAAGCTGATCATGAATGCATGCTATGCGATAGGGCTTAAGAACGTCAAGCTGTACGGTGTGGGAAAAGAGATAAAGACCATAGACTTCTTATCCAAGAAAGTGATTTTCTTCGCTATTTCCATAGCGATTATCGTAGGAGGCTTTGTCGTAATGGGTGTCAACCATACGACGAAGGGAAGCGCATTTAACTATAGTCTCGAGTTCGTGGGAGGAACGTCGACGAACGTTACCTTCAACGAAGACTTGTCCATTGCCGATATTGACAGCAAGGTCGTTCCGCTGATTGAAGATGTTACAGGTGACGGCGACGTGCAGACTCAGAAGGTTGCGGATACCAATCAGGTTATCTTTAAGACGAGAACTTTGGACTCGGAGGAACGGCAGACTGTCAAGGATTCTTTGGTAGAGAACTTCTCTGTGGATGAAAGTACGATTACGTCCGAAACGATCAGCTCTGCAATCAGTAGTGAAATGCAGTCGGACGCTTTGATCGCGCTGGTGATATCGATGATATGTATTCTCGTTTATATCTGGTTTAGATTCAAGGATATCCGCTTCGGTGCGAGTTCTGTGTTAGCGCTGCTAAACGATGCACTGGTGGTAATCGTGTTCTATGCGGCGGCCAGAATATCCGTAGGCGGCACTTTTATAGCATGTGTGCTCACTATTGTGGGTTTCTCCATCAACTCGACCATCGTTATCTTCGACCGCGTCAGGGAGAATCTGGCCTTGTCAGGAAAGAATACGGATTTGAAGGAGTTAGTCAACAGAAGTATTACCCAGACGTTATCCAGAAGTATCTTTACTAGCTTGACGGTATTTTTGATGATACTGGCTTTGTATGTTTTTGGAGTGACAAGCATCAAGGAGTTCGCACTTCCCCTTATGGTAGGGACCATATGCGGAGCTTATTCCTCTATCTGCCTCTCAGGAGCGATGTGGTATATATTCCGTACTAAAATAGTAAAGAAAGCAAAAGCAAAATAATCCGGCAAAACGGATACTTATGGCGGTATAACTGTTTGGTTGTACCGCCTTTATCGATTGATGGTACCATCGTTTGGCAAGGTCTTACACGTCTGTGTGTGACCTTGTCAAGCAATGGTAATGCTGCCGGCGACGAAGGAGTGGTTTTATGGCACAGTGGTTCATATCAGCGAAAAAAGCTGATTTCAATAAAATTGCAAAAAAGTATAATATCGACCCCGTCTTGGCGAGGATCCTACGAAATAGAGATGTAATTGAAGAGGAAGAGATAAGAAAGTATCTCAAAGGCGGCAGACAGGACTTATATGCTCCGGACCTGCTTAAGGATATGGATAAGGCGGTGAAGCTGCTTTGCCGTAAAATAAAGGAGGGGGAGAATATCCGTGTGATCGGGGATTACGATGCAGACGGTATATGCTCCTCCTACATCCTTCTGCGGGGGTTAGTTGCCTGCGGCGGAAATGTGGATACGGTGATTCCTCACAGAATAAAGGACGGATACGGGCTGAATGATTCGTTGATCGAGGAAGCACATAGCGATGGCATAGACACGATCGTTACATGTGATAACGGCATTGCGGCAGCGCCGCAGGTGGCCTATGCCAAAGAGCTGGGGATGAGTGTAATTGTTACCGACCACCATGAGATTCCATATGAAGAGGAGAACGGAAAGCGGGTTTACATTCTTCCGGAAGCAGATGCGGTAGTGAATCCAAAGCAAGAGGAGTGTGTTTATCCGTACAAAAATATATGTGGAGGCGTTGTGGCATATAAGGTGGTTCAGTCTTTGTTTTCTTCTCTCCATCCGGAAAATGAAATGGAAATTATCGAAGAGCTTTTGGAAATTGCGGCTTTTGCAACTGTCTGTGACGTGATGGAGCTGAGGGACGAGAACCGTATTATTGTAAAATGCGGACTTGAAAATATGCAGCACACAAGGAATCAAGGCCTAAAGGCCTTAATAGAGGTGTGCGGGCTGGAAGGTAAAATGTTATCTGCCTATCACATAGGCTTTGTGCTTGGGCCCTGCATTAATGCCACAGGACGGCTGGATACTGCAGGGAGGGCGCTTTGCCTTCTTAACAGCAGGAGCCGTTCGGAAGCGGTGCAAATTGCTGCCGAACTGAAGGATTTGAACGACAGCCGGAAGGAAATGACATTAAAGGGAACGGGGGAGGCGATGGAATGTATCGAGAAAAACGACTGGAAGGAAGACAAAGTTCTCGTCGTTTATCTCCCGGAATGTCATGAAAGCCTTGCAGGAATCATAGCGGGACGGCTGCGGGAGAAGTACGGAAGACCCGTCTTTGTGCTCACCAGAGGTGAGGATGGCGTGAAGGGATCGGGGCGCTCCATCGAAGGCTATCACATGTATGAAGAAATGACAGCTTGCAAGGAGTATTTTACAAAATATGGCGGACACAAAATGGCAGCCGGGCTTTCCATGGAGGAAGAAAACGTGGAAAGTTTCCGTAGAAAAATAAACGAAGTTTGCCGTTTGACTGAGGAAGATTACGAGGAGAAGGTGCATATCGATGCGGCGATGCCTTTTTCTTATCTTTCGAAGGAACTCATCGGGGAGCTGGAGCTTTTGGAACCTTTCGGCGTAGGAAACAGCAAACCGGTTTTTGCACAGAAAAACGTACATATTATAAATGCGAGAGTAATGGGAAAGAATCAGAATGTAGGCAAATACCGAATACACGATGAAGAAGGCGGTTCCTATGAGATGGTATACTTCGGAGACCTGGAGAGGTTTCACGAGTTTCTTGCCGTACAGGCAGGGAAGGGGAACGTAATGCGGATGCTTGAGGGCGCAGCAGTGGACATTACCATAAGCATGACTTATTATCCTTCCATCAACAGTTATGCAGGCAGGGAAAGTATACAAATCGTCCTGCAAAATTACAAATAAGGAAGAATAAGAAGGAGGAAGACTATGATTTTAACAGTAACATTGAATCCGGC
>JAEWPN010000222.1 GCA_023399455.1 Bacillota bacterium | reverse complement strand
CGTTCTACTGCCTGCATAGACTTTTGTGTAAATTTTGAAATATTCATAATAGCTCCTATCTGTGTGCTTTAGCACACGTATAAATCAGGATGTTGAAAAAGATTTTTTCAACCTGTTCCTCCTTGCCCTTCACTATAGGCTTAAAACGCCTTGTTCTATTCGTACTATAACGCGTGCCGTGAGCAGTGTCAAGTATCGAGTAAAAATTTTTTATAAAAATTCTATGATAAATTTGTGAAAATCAGCAATTGATAATTATATGTTTCCTAATTAAAAAGCAGGGAACCCGTTTTCATTCAGGTTCCCCGCTTAATGGCACAGTTATTCTATCCTTCCTTCTCCACCCATCAGATTCGTTAATTCTTCAATCTTCTCTAATGGAAAGGGTGGAAAAGTCAGCGGTTTCATGGCAATCGACATAAGCTTCATAGGGTTATCATCTGCAGCAATGCGATTTGAAACGAGCTTTCCGCATTGTTTACAGCGATGGATGATAGCCCATTCACCGTTCTTCCTTACCCACACTCCGATCGGCTCCATAAAGCCGCCGCAATCAGATGCCCGGTCACCCGGTTCATCATCGACATGCAGGCTGTTAAGGCAATTAGGACAATGGTTTCTATGATTGCTCCCGGCTCCTCCCGGAACAACAAGCCGTCCGCACATTTTACATGTAAATGTGCAGTCACAGGCATGATTTTTATAATAACCGTCTGTATATGCTATTTTTTTGTTCTTACGATTCATTTGCTCCTCCAAATAGTTTGTATGAAATCCTTTGGAGGTCAGCGCAACGCGATTCGTATTTTAGATTATTGCGCAAACCTCCCGGTTTGCCGCACACGATGATTTACTATAATATTTCATACAAAATTCTCCTTCTCATTTTTATTATTTATTGATCTTATATTCATATAAACGGTAGATTTTTTTTGCTGTTTTTCCCGCGAACATAAGCTTAAAAAATGTCTGCTCGAAAGCGCTCAACTCATCGATTAGCTCGGACGGAGTCATGTCGAGCTCTCTCGTAAAATGTATCCCCTCGTTTTGCTCGAAAGCCTCCGGATGATCGATGCCCGAAACGATTTTCGCCCCTACATCATTTACCGGATTTTTAAACCTGGATGCTTTTGCTCCGAAAACAGTATAGCAATCCATCAGCAAACGTACACGGGTGAATTGGTTTTGAAGTGCCAGAAACAAGGAACCGATCTCCCCGCCGGTAAGGTACATGCTTATGCCCTCCATGATTACGACAGCTTCTTTACATTTATCCAATCCGCCTATCCACTTTGTGTCAGAAGCATCGGCACTCAGCATCCGGTAATTGCCGGATTCCTCGAAATAATGCTTTCTCTCCTGTATCACCGACGGATAATCGATGTCATACCAAATCCTCTCGGAAGCATTGATCCTTTCGACACGGCTGTCCATCCCACATCCGATGTGCAGAACAATCGCTTCCGGATATTTCTGGAGCTGCTTCTTTGTCCATTCATCAAATACCCGCGCTCTCATAGCCATATAATAAGTCAGCCATCTGGATTTCGCTTTCCCACGCAGCGTAAAGCCTTCCTTTTTCCATATTTCTTCGGCTTTGGGATCTTTGATTATAATACCTTTTTGGCTTACCGATGCTTTTCCGAACAAAGGGATATATAAGGTTTTATTAACTGCGTCCATATCGGTTTACTCCTAATTCATTTTATTAAAAATAACCGTTTGTTCTTTCAAGGATATTTTACCTACCTGATATCCGTACTCCGTCAGTTCCTTTTTATAATTTAAAAAGGAATGGTCTATCGGTATTCCCGCAATATCCTTAATTTCATCAAAAGTAAGTTTAAATGATGTACTGCCGTTTTCTTGTACATATTCCCATAACAAATTATATTTGCTCATCTCATACCACTCCTTCGCCTGTTCATTTTATGTTTTGCATCCCCACCTTTATTTATAGCCCCAAAAGGAATGCTCTTTTTAGGCTTAAGCGTCTGATCGAATACAATATGCTCTCTTTTTTTCTTTCCCATATTATCCTTCCAAATAATTGCCGGCAAAGAGCTTCTTATTATAGTCCAAAAGCCAGACGGAATCCGGATGCCCGGTCACACCACCAACTGCTAAAATGTCTGCTAATGCGCCCGGCAAAACTTCTCTCTTCATATCCGAAGCCTTCAAATTCATTAAAACTTCTCTTGTACTCTTCGCAACTCCTTTTCGATAACGAAGCAGCTCATCAACATTAATATTGCGGCTAATTTGAACTATAACGCGCGCCATCAATGGCGTCAAGCATCAAATGATAATTATTTGTAATCCATTTGTGAATTTTCAAATTATCCGTTAAGTCAGTCTGTCCATTTTTTTATCTATTTTCATACAATAGCTCCAATTGCCGAGCTTTTTGTTTTTTCTGCGAAGTATCATTTCATGAAACTCTTCAAAGCCATTCTTTTTATAAAATATACGTTTCTGCTCCGAATTGGTAATAAGAGTCAGTATCCCGCCATTCTTTTCTTGTATATAAGGTATGATACAATCCGCAATTATTTTGCTCCCTAAGCCCTGCCTCTGATAGAATTTTGACACAGCAAGTGAATTTAGATACCATACGCGTCCGGGCAGATTATGCCATATGGAACTTGCCTTATCTAACATTTTTAAGTACAGAGAACGGAAACAGATATGGTGGAATCCATTTTATTCTTCCGGATATCCTTGATGTTCTGGAGGCATAATTGAAAGATGTAGAACAAAAATCACTTAAAAGTAAGCGCAGTTATAAATCTTGTCAATTGTTTCTGTGGCATCGGCAACAACAGCCGCGTATGAGTATTCCGTTCATGGAATAGGAAATCCTATGTATAACGGCCCGGTCTTGCCGTATGCAATTTGTACTGTAGTCTTATGCAGGGGAACAATTTACAAACCATGAACACACAGGAGAATATTAAATGCAAACCATTTTAAATAGCCCCGGCATCCTTACGAGTAACATATATATCGATAGTAATTGAAGCGATAATAACTATACAATCGTATGTCAGCAATATCTTACTTACAGGAAAAGTGGCAAACATACTCCATTCATATAGTGAACCAATGGCATTTCCCCAAGCGTGAAACATAACACATGCAATGGTACTTTTCGACACTCTATAAATAGCAGCCAGAGCAAAAGCATTAACGGTCAACTGAAGTGCATATGGTATAAGGTCGTAGCTCGATTGATTGGAAAAGCTGATAAACCACAGTGGTAAATGCCAAGCGAACCAAACAACAGTTACAATTAGCACTGCCGGTATATATGACATCTTTTTTTCCAACGCAGGCTGTAAAAATCCGCGCCAACCAATCTCCTCATAACCACCACCCAATATCATAAGCGGTACTGCCGGAATGATAATATACCAAGGGTATTCTGTGCGCTCTCCTGCCAGTATTGCTGCAATTAGCAAGGCGAGAGAAAAAGCTGCTGTAATTATTATTGTTTTTTTTACATTTGGGATACTGAAAATACGTCCTATAAAATCAGATATATCAGATACATCACCGTGTCTTTTAAGCACTATATATGTAGAATAAAGCGGTGAGGCACCACCAATGAATGTACTAACAACGGTATCGATATTGCTCCCAAAAGAACCGGATAATATGCCAGTCTGCTCGCCAATTATACTTATTGCGTAACTTATGCTGTTGATTAAAAAAGTCCACCCAAGGAACTCCCAAACCGGAGCCTGTTTATCTTTCTTCCACATATTTACTCCCTTTCTGTTTTATACCGCTTTCTTCTCTTATTACTTCTATCACGGTCTCTAATGCATCTAAATCTTGTTTTGTTACACCGGCAATGCAAAGACGAATTCCTTGATGTCCATCCTCGGAAATATGATATTGGGTGACTAATATATTTTCATGAACGAGCTTTTCTGCAATCAGTTCTGCAGAAATTACATTTGGAAGTAAAATCCACAGAAAAAGTCCCTGCTTTGGTACATGAAAAGATAGCCCGGGTAAATCAGCATGTGACAGGATTGCTTTAGCTTTCACTAATTTCTGTCGGTAACATGCATTTACTTTGCGAATATGCCGATCGTACATTCCCGAGGTTAAAAAGAAATTCAATGCACCTTGTACAATGCCGGAAGTGCAGATATCGGATAAATATTTCTGTTGTATAATAAGGCTGTTTAGTGTATCTGGGACAACCATTGCACCTAAGCGGATTCCCGGTAAAAATGTTTTTGAAAAACTACGAATGTAAATTGTTAGCTGATTAGTATCATAGTAATGTAAAGGCAGGCATCTTTTATCCGTTCCCAGATCAGCTAAATAGTCATCTTCAATCATTAGAATCCGATAACGGCCACAAAGATCCGCAATCTTACTTTTATTATTTTCCGTAAGCGTATATCCTGTTGGATTATGGAATCTTGGAATAATGTAAAATGCTTTAACCCTTTCTGTCTGAAAAATGCATTCCAGCTCGTTTAAGTCTATGCCAGCAGAGTCTCGTCGGATAGTAACGCAGTCGATATTTAGTGCCTTGGCCATGTCTTGAATTGCGTGATAGGTAGGAGACTCCACTAAGAGCTTTCCCTCTCTCTCAAATCCAAAAATGGATTTCAATGCAAGATTGATTCCTTGCTGTGCACCGTTTGTGACAATAATTTGTGAACTTGAAGCATAAATTCCGGTCTGTGTAAATCTTTCCCTCAGAGATTCTCTCAA
Source organism: Bacillota bacterium (assembly GCA_023399455.1). Lineage (GTDB taxonomy): Bacteria > Bacillota > Clostridia > Lachnospirales > Lachnospiraceae > Kineothrix > Kineothrix sedimenti. Next base: position 39,297 of record JAEWPN010000222.1, on the reverse strand, counting down.
TTCAGTAAAGCCAATTGGTGGATCGTACAGAAATAATTTCTTTTTATTTTCTTCAATAGAGAGGTTAATAGCATGGGTAAAGGATTGATAAGGAATTAAGGAGCTATCAGGTACTACCGTTTGAAAATCTATTGTTTTTAATGATGGTTCGTTTTCATGGCAGGACTTGATGACATAGTATCCGCCTCTCGGTACACAATAAATAACATGTTCCTCTTCCAATGCTTTATAAGCCTTATTGACCGTGATTTTATTGACACAGAGGGTTTTTGCTATTTCTCTGCATCCGGGAAGCCTTTGTCCTTCCATAATCTTTCTTTGTCTGATCTCATCTATAATATATTTTTTAACTATTTCCACTTTCAACATGTACTTTACCCTTCCCGGCGATAGAAAATAAACTGTAGTAGTACAGATTGGATTCTAATAATTTGACCTATCAATAGTCATATTATATACTAAGATCTATAAAAAAAAAAGGGAGAAATACTCATGATTGAATTAAAAGCAGAAAAATTTTCAAGCCTCATTCCGGCTTTACAGACTGTAGAAATTAATACATTGTTTGCTATGTCTGTATTGGAGCGAAAAGTTGATGGGAAAGTTTGGGTTGATAATAGTTCTTCACCGGCTTCATTTTATATCCGGCACCCCTATGGGATGGCATTACTTTATGGAGAAAATGGTAAAGAAAGTTTTTATGAAGAATTAAAACTGTATATGTGCAATTCCAATAAAAACCGGAATAGAACAGAATGGCTGCAGGTATATCCATCAGCACTATATACAAAGATGAATACCCTTTTAGGAGATCATTTAATAAAAAAGGGGCCGGAAGAACAGTATAATGAAATGACTGAGATGGAAGCGGATAAAATCTTAGAATTTCAGAGGATCAATTTTATCTTTAGAAAAGAAAAATATCATGCCTTCAGAAGAAACATCTCCAAGAAACATGTCAATATTGTTTTGACTACCAAAAACATGTTTGATCAAATGAATGGAAGTGTAATACCAAGATATTTTTGGAACAACTCTTGTGATTTCGAAAAGTATGGGATTGGGTTTACTCTCTTATTAGGACAGGGAATTTGGGCTTCTACTGCTTTTGCCTCTTTTGCTATAGGCCGTAAACTTGAAATTGGTATCGAGACTAGTAAAGAATATCGTGGTTCAGGTTTTGCAGCAAGGGTATGCACCCGATTAATCGATCATTGTCTGGATAATGGCATGGAACCTGTATGGTCTTGCAACTCCGGGAATTTCGGTTCCAGAAAACTTGCTGAGAAAATGGGGTTTGAGGAGACCGGAAGAATCCCGTATTATCGTTTATCATATCAGCTTATGGATAAGCATAAAAATAACTTTCATAATAACGAGGTTATTCATAATACTTTCCCGTCAGCTCAACAACACTGATTCGTATTACGGCAGTACCTCTGACCATATTTTCGGGAAGCGGTACGTTCGTCAAATTGGGCGTATATTTTTCCACGATTTTCTGTAGCACCATTTTTTTCTCTCCTATGTCCTTGACCAAAGCGGCGCTTCCTGTTGCAATTATACTCTCATATTTTGTATTCGTGTCACAAGGCTTACCGCTCGCATCAAACAGAAGTTCCTGCATATCATACACAGTAAATCCTACTTTTCTGTCATGAAGGATGTTGTCAATCTTTTGTCCTTTTGGCAATCCATGCACATAGATGCTCCCGTTTATATAGACAAAGTGAACCGGAGTATTATATGGGGTGCCGTCTGCATTGAGCGTAGCCAGGCAACCCGTTTGTGCTCTGGACAATAAATCATTCAGCCGTTCTTCTGATAAAGAGTGAGTTTTCATTCTGTATTGCATATCAATATCCTCCTTTAGTCAATTCCATACCAAATCTTATTGTAGATAATAAGCAATTATACAGCAATACAGTCTCATTTATAAGAGACAGTATCGGAATTTTTATAGGATACAGTTTTATTTACTCTTTAAACCATGCCTTGTTTAAAAGCTCTATCGCAGGTACAATATCTTCTTCTTTTATCTTTCCATATCCCAGTACTACAGTGTTATCCGAATAGCTGCTTCTTTCCAGCCAAAACGGAGATACCGGACACACCTGAACACCATATCGCTGTGCTTTTTGCACGAGAGTTTCCTCATGCTGCCCATCCATAAACTCAAGTAGTATGTGTAATCCGGCATGATGACCATAAACCCGGACCCGGTCGCCTATGTAATGCCGGATGGCTGCAATCAGGGTATCCTGCTTTTTCTTCTGACTAATGCAAATCCTTCGAATATGCTTTTCCCAGTGTCCGTCTTGTATGAAACGGCATAGTACCTTTTGCTCAATCAGCGGAACTGTGCATTGATATCTTCTGTATTTTTCCCGGTAAGCAGCTAATAACCAAGTTGGCAACACCAAGTAGGACATCCGCAGCCCCGGTGATAAAGCCTTGGAAAAAGTCCCAACATAGATCACGCGCCCGGCTTGATCGATAGATTGCAATGATGGAATAGGTCTGCCCTTATACCGAAACTCACTGTCGTAATCATCTTCAATAATAATCATGTCTCGCTTGCGTGCAAGATTTAATATCTCCATCCGGTTATGAATTGGCATGACCGCCCCTGTCGGGAACTGGTGTGAGGGTGAGATATAAACCATTGGAACCGATAGCAACGAAAGCTTTTGCAAATCAATTCCGTCCTCACGGACCGGAACAGGAAGTAATTTAAAGCCGTTGCTTTGAAATACTGCTTCTGCACCGTCATAACATGGTTCTTCCATTGCTACGGTTTTCTCGCCCGAAAATATTCTTATTATAATCTCTAATGCTGACTGGGTACCGCTGCAAAGGATAATCTGTTCTGTTTCGCATCGTACTCCCCGGCTGAGATAAAGATATTTCTTTATCTGCCGGCGCAGCTGAGGATCACCCTTTCCGTCTGCATAACTGTGCAGCGAATGTGCCAGCGGTTCATCCAGAACGTTCACCGTATACGTCCGCCAGAGCTTCTTGGGGAAATTAGCAGTATCAAGCTCGCCATACTGAAAGCTGTACTTAATTTTGTCTGAAAATATGACAGGAAATTCCACCGGCAGCTCTTTTTGTCTTTGTTTCTTAAGTGGTTCCTGGATCAAATCAAACTCTAATTCTTTCACGATATACCCTGAACCCGGTATACTTGTGATATATCCCTCCAGCCTAAGTTGATCATAGGCATTTTCTACCGAGTTTCTGCCAACCTGTAACTCGCCGGCCAGCATTCTTGTGGAGATGACGCGCGAGCCTACCGGTAATTTTCCGGTTAGTATGTCTCGTTTCATTTGCTCATAAATTTGCTGATATATCGGTACATTGTTCTCTCGGTCAATGTAAAGCATTTCTCTCCCTCCTCACAGTCTTGCTCTATATATGAAACAGAAATTTTCTTACCTAAACAAGGTTCTGGAAATGACAGTAAAGACAGCAAAACAAGCTTTACCATGTTCAGCGCGATTTCATAATGTAATGTATCCCCTCGTTTTGCTCTAGTACCTCCTGATGATCGATGCCCGAAACGATTTTCGCACCTACATCATTTACCGGATTTTTAAACCCGGATGCTTTTGCTCCGAAAACTGTATAGCAATCCATCAGCAAAAGTACATGGGTGAATTGGTTTAAGTGCCAGCAGCATCGGCACTCAGCATCCGGTAATTGCCGGATTCCTCGAAATATTGCATTCTTTCTTGTATTACCGACGGATAATCGATATCATACCAAATCCTCTCGGACGCATTGGTCCTTTCGACGCGGCTGTCCATTCCACATCCGATGTGCAAAACAATCGCTTCCGGATATTTCTGAAGCTGCTTCTTTGTCCATTCATCAAATACGTGCGCTCTCATAGCCATGTAATAGGTCAGCCACCTCGACTTAGCCTTTCCATGTAATGCAAAGCCTTCCTTTTCCCATATTTCTTCAGCTTTGGAATCTTTGATTATGATACCTTTTTAACTTACTGCCGCTTTTCCGAATAAAGGAATGTATAGGGTTTTATTGACAGCATCCATACCAGTTTACTCCTAATCCATTTTATTAAAAATGACCGTTTGCTCTTTCATGGATATCTTACCGACCTGATACCCATACTCCGTCAGTTCCTTTTTATAATTCAAGAAAGAGTGATCCAGCGGTATTCCCGCAATATCCTTAATCTCATCCAAAGTAAGTTTAAATGACGTACTTCCGTTTTTTTGTACATATTCCCATAAAGAATTATATTTGCTTATCTCATACCGCTCCTTTGATTACTCATTTTATGTTTTCTCATTTTATCCCTCTGATTCTAATGCGCCCGGCAAAACTTCTCTTTTCATATCCGAAGCCTTCAAATTCATTACGGCTTCTCTTGTACTCTTTGCAACTTCTCTTCGATAGCGAAGCAGCTCATCAACATATCTTAACACCTTCCTCGTTGCTATCTTGAACATTATTCATCTAATAAGTGTATTTGCGGTTACTGTGCTTGTCAATAAATCTTTGTATGCTGAATGGAAAATTTACCTATAAAATAGCCAGCGTGTAAATTCAATGATGAAACAGCCTTATTCCGGTCATCGCCATTACAATGCCATACTTATTACAGGTCTCAATTACATTATCATCACGCATAGACCCGCCTGCCTGCGCAACATATGATACGCCGCTTTTAACAGCTCTTTCAATATTATCTCCAAAGGGAAAAAAGGCATCTGAGCCAAGCGAAACATCTCTGCTTTGCCTTAACCATTCTTTTTTTTCGCAGGAAGAAAGAAGCCTGGGTTTTTTCATAAAAAGACTTTTCCAGCTATCGCCCTCCGTCACGGCCTCCGGTTCGCCGCTCAGTAAAAGGTCGATTGCATTATCCCTGTCTACAAGCTTCGTTTTCTCATGGAAGGGCAGCGACAGTATGTGGGGATGCTGTCTAAGCTGCCAGATATCCGCCTTATCGCCTGCCAGGCGAACGCAGTGGATTCTTGATTGCTGGCCCGCTCCTACTCCGATCGTTTGCCCGTCGAATGCATAGCATACGGAGTTAGACTGGGTAAATTTAAGCGTTATCAATGCAATCAACAAATCACGAACGGCTTCCCTAGGCATTTCCTTCCTTATAGTAGAAATGTTTTTTAATTGCTCTTCCGTAATTTTTACCGCATTTCTTTCCTGCTCGAATGTAATGCCGAATATCTCCCTTTTTTCTATGTCATCGGGCTGAAACTCTTGATCCATCTCCAGAATCAGATACATTCCCTTTTTCTTGTTTTTAAGCAGTGCCAATGCTTCCTCCGTATATGCCGGAGCTATGATACCATCCGACACCTCTCTATTTATCAGCCGTGCCGTCTGTATGTCACAGACATCGGACAGCGCAATAAAATCCCCATATGACGACATCCTATCGGTTCCCCTGGCTCTCGCATAAGCGATGGCAATAGGCGATAATTCCTGCTCCCCTAAGTGATAAGCCTGAAGAAGTGACTCCGGCAGAGGCGTTGCTGTCCCTGCTCCCGCAGGGCTTACATGCTTGAAGGACGCTGCCGAAGCCAAGCCGGTCGCCTCCTTTAATTCCCTGGCAAGCTGCCAGCCATTCAAAGCATCCATTAAGTTGATATATCCGGGACTTCCATTTAATATTATAAAGGGCAGCTCTCCATTCTGTACATACACTTTTGAGGGAATTTGATTCGGGTTTAATCCATAGCGCAATTTCCATTCTTTCATATAAATATGACCTCCTAAAAAAGTGCCGGCAGTCCGTACACTCGCCCAGACGGTCGGCACATTATTGTCATACTTCATGTGGTCAATTCCACTTCCGTCAGTTGTATGATAATTTAACATTATTACAGAAGATTGCTTTTGTCAAATGATGGTACTGTTACCTCATAAAAGCAGCCGCACGTTTTTCCCTTTCCTCCCGTCTGTTCCATCCACCTTCCCGCATGACCGATAAGGACCTTAATAAATTGGCATTTTGAAAGACTTCACTGAAGTTCATGTGGTATACTAACCCGAAGTAATACATCCGCCTGCCTTTTCTGAATGCCAAATACGCCTATGATTACACTGCCTATTAATAGCACCGCCGCACTAACAGACGCCAGAATTACCACAAGTGCCATGATGCCGCCATTTCGGACAATCAGCAGAATCCGCCGGATATCGGCAAAACCAGGAAGGATTCCAGCAAGAGCAGGAGAGATCAGGTGTCTGGCATTTCCTACTATCTGTACCATACCCTAAAAGATATGATTGCCGGTGAACAGCAGTTTTATTTAGATTTAATATTTGAGGCAAGGGCCTTGAACTGCTTTACTAACGCCTTCCACTACCGCATTATTCTCACCCCGCTCCTTTGCATATAGAGACCCATTGCCAGCATCAGCAGGAAAAAGAATCCAAAAATCATCGCAAACATCATACTTCCCAAAAAAATCCAGTTTATAATCCACAGCAATAATATCACACCTGCAGACCCCCACATTTTCCACATCCGTTTATGAGGAATCCCGTTACCACAATCCGTTTCATTTTCTACCATTATCCACCTCGTTATATTTATCAATTCATTCATGATTTAACCTATTCTTTCAACGCAATACATTATGCATTATCAATGCAAGCCTTTGGTTAGTTTCAACTAACCAAATTATAAAACGTTTCCTTTCGTTTGTCAATTTATATTTATAAGACTTTACTCTATGCAAAAACCCGCGAAAACTATCGTTTCCGCGGATTTTCATTCATAATTACAATAAAATTAATACTCCGTTTGTTTTCCGTCAACTAGAATCTTGAATTTCTTCGTGCTGAAATCCGCAATTAACTCAACGACACTTCCTTCCAATTCTCTTGCAATATGGAGCTGATGCTCGCCACACTCTTTCATGGAAAAGCTGCCCCCGAAGGCCTTATGAGTGTTACGAAATTCCATCAACCGTATAAGGCTTGCCACTACAGGTCTCCTTACTTCTTTCTCAATTTCTTCTTCCGTATAATAATGACGGTTAATGTTGCGCCCAACCTTCGTTTCTTCCAAAAGCTTCAAGTCATTTTTTCCCGCCAGGAGACCGACATAATATATCTGAGGGATTCCGGGTGCAAAAAATTGTACTGCTCTTGCCAGAAGATACGCCGCATCATCATCTCCGAGAGCCGAATAATACGTGCAGTTCAACTGATAGATATCCAAATTATTATAAGCTGCCGTATTATATATTTTCTTTACGTTGGCACCGAATTGAAAGACATCCTCCTTTGTCCTATTTATTTCGCTGTCAGGAAGCAAATCTTTCACATCCACGACTCCTATTCCGTCATGGGTATCGAGTGTCGTAAATTGCTTTCTCGGACAAATGGCAAGCCAGTTCTTTAAATACTTTGTTTGACCGTAATACAATGCATTAAGAAGCAGCATCGGTAATGCAAAGTCATAAACATAATAATCCTTTTCGGAAATTTTCATCTGCATCGTATAATGCTCATGAATTTCCGGTAGAACCTCGACTTCATAGGGCCTAAGAATCTCCTCTACTTCATCCAGAAGCTCCCACACCTCCGGCTCAAGGAAGAAACAGCTGCTGCCTGCCTTCTTTGTCGCATACGCAAACGCATCCAGACGAATCATAGCCGCCCCATGTTTGCACATACTGGTAAGATTCTTTTCTATAAATTTCTTAGCCGTCTTCGTTTTGACATTAATATCAATCTGTTCTTCATCAAACGTACACCAAACCTTTTCCACCGTACCGTCGGCAAACTGAGCTTCCACATAAGGTGCTCTGGGCTTTCTCTTATAGATAGCGTCTACCTGTTCCTGCGAAGGCTCACCATTCTCCCAAAAGTCCTTGTAACGGATAAACAAATCTTTATATTCTGAATCATCCTTTTTCTCCAAGAAATCCTTATAATATTCGCTCTGCGCTGAAATGTGATTAATCATATAATCAAACATAAGATAATAGTTCTCAGACAGAGATTCTATATCTTCCCAATTGCCAAAGGCTTCTTCTACTCTCGTATAGTCCACAGGCGCAAATCCCCTGTCACCGGAAGAAGGGAAAAAGGGAAGAATGTGCACGCCGCCTATGGCCGCTTCAAAATAAGTGCCGAGCACCCGCTTCAGTGTCTTTAGGTTGTTACCCATGGAGTCGGAATAGGTGATCAACATTACTTTATTTTCTAACTTTTTCATTTGTTCCTCCAAAAAACTATGACTTTACAGCACCTGCTACCACTCCGTCTATAATCTGTTTTTGCAGAATCAAGTAGATAATGATAACCGGCAAAATCGTAAGGATTAGTCCTGCCATGATTTTTCCTAAATCATTGGAATAAGTCCCATAAAAAACATATGTGGACAGAGGCAACGTATACAACGCCTTTTTGCCCAGAATAAGACTCGGTAAAAGATAATCATTCCAAAGCCATAATACATCAAGCACGATCAGTGTCGCCGTCGTAGGCTTTAATAAAGGGAAAACGATATAAAAGAAGGTCTGATATTTGCTGCAACCGTCTATAATAGATGCCTCCTCCAGCGAACGCGGAATGCTGGTTCTTATAAAACTGTGATATACAAATATTGCCAGCCCCATACCAAATCCTACATAGAGGTAAATGAGCGTTTCTCTTTTATTCAGCATTCCAAGCTTCGCGCCGTAAATGGAAATCAAAGGAATCATCAAAGTCTGGAACGGAATAACCATAGCCGCCACAATGGCTGCAAAACAAATTTTGGAAGCTTTTGTATCTTCTCTTGCAAAATAATAAGCGGCAAGGGAAGACAGAAAAATAATGAACACCAAGCTGCATACCGTGATAATCAGCGAATTGGTAAATGCTTTCATATACTCCATCTGCTTAAAAGCACTGGTATAGTTTGATAGGGAAAGGCCGTTTGGATCAACGAGCATTAATGGCGTCCGAATAATTGTTTTCTTGCTCTTAAAAGAGTTAATCAATATAAGAAAAAAAGGAACCAGATATCCCATTAATATAACAGATAGAATAAGAAACTTGACTGTTCTCCATAATCTTGCCTGTATACCACCCATGGTTTTTACTTTTAAATATTTATTTCGATTATTCGCTTCTAACTTCATTAGGCCTCTACCTCCTTCCGCTTTCCAAGATAGAACTGCACAATAGCGATTACGGTAACAACAATGAACAGGACAATGGACTCTGCCTGACCGATTCCATATTTCCTAGACTTAAACGCTTGCTGATACACATACATAGCAGCCATTATTGTACTTCCGTAAGGCTCTCCGCTTGTCAGTGAAATATTTAAATCATAAACCATAAAGCATCTTGTTAACGTCAAAAATGTACATATTACAAATGAGTTGCTCATCAGGGGAATGACAACATGCCTTGTTTTTTGGATGTTACTTGCTCCGTCTATGGAAGCCGCTTCCAAAACATCCTTGGGGACACCCACAAAACCAGCCACATAAATCAGCATCATATACCCGGAATACTGCCATACCGTTACAATTACCAGTGAGAAAAATGCTTTCGTCGGATCTGACAGCCAAGATGTTTCAAAAAGAGGAATCCCGCTTATCGCGCCGAATGTAGTAAGCGCTCTGGAAAATACAAACTGCCAGATAAAACCAAGAACAATACCTCCTATCAAGTTGGGAGTAAAAAAGCCTGCTCTGAAAAAGTTCTGCCCTTTCATTCCGCTCGTCAGCATGTATGCCAGAAAGAATGCCACTACCTGCACTAAAATTGTGCTTAAAAACACATATTTGATGGTAAGCCATAAAGCGTTCCAAAATTCTTTATCCCGAAACACAGAAATATAATTTACAAAGCCCACCAAATCTTTTGTTGCCGAAATTCCATCCCAACCGGTAAAGGTCAAATATACACCATACATAAATGGAATTACTATAACGGTACAAAAGAAGAACATCCCCGGCAAAGCAAACATGCTAAATGTCTTGACCTTATCTCGCATTGTATTTCGCTTCATCACAAAACCTCCTTCAATCTTCCTTTCATTCAGAGAGGGCGGCCTTCTCCTTGCGGATATTACCACCCCCACTCTAAAACATATCTTCTTAAACTTTACTTATTAAACTTTATTATTTTTCCTGTGACTGCCAGTAGCTGTCAATTGCTGCCGCCAGTTCCTCTCTGGAACACTGACCGCCTAAATATTTCTGCATAGAAGCTCCCACATTTGCCCAGTGATCGCCAGGCAGGCCATTGTACTGATCAAAGGTCTTTCCTGCATCTACATATGACTTCAGAGCCATACCAAGTTTGTTTCCTTCATTTGCATCGAAGGTCGTAAAGCTAGGAATTAACATACCCTGATTTGCAATGATATCCTGAGCAGTTTCATCATACACTAACCAATTCAAGAAATCCTTAGCAGCCTGAATCTCAGCTTCACCTGCCTCTTTATCAATCATAATCTGCTTAGAAGCAACTGCATTTACCATTTCATTGAACGCGTCGTTCTCTGTATCCTGAACAACCGGAATCATACCAAATTCTGTGTTTTCGTCCGCATAACCTGCAACGGTTTCTTCCACCCAGTTTCCATTGAACCAGAATGCAACATCGCCTTCGGCAAAATAGCTGTTATCGAGTTCGTAATCTGCCGCCAGCGGATCCGCTCCATTGATGTTGTATTTCATCAATACATCAAAAGTATCCATAATGCTGTTAAAACGCGCATTGTCTGCCATACTTGCAGATCCGTCAATCAAAGATGCCTTGAATGCATCTCCCGAATTCGTCACATCGGTCTGAGTTCCCTGCTGTTCAAATACAAGTCCCATATAATGAGCGCCAAGAGACCAATCTTCTTTCGAGATACATGTGGGATATTCCAGCCCAGCTGCCTGCAGCTCATCACAGATCGCGATAAAATCATCCAGCGTCTTGATGGAAGACTCATCGAAATCCCTTCCTAATGTTGATTCAATTACCGTTCTGTTAAAGAGAATTCCTCTGCCCTGCAAGCTAAAGGGGAAACTGTAAAGAACGTCGTCCACTTTTACACCATAAGTTTCTCCGCCAACAGCTACCCAATCTTCACCGTCAAGAGGAAGGGCTTTTTCAGGTCCTAATTCGATAATATCATTGCAATCCATAATAGCCAATGTGGGCGTCTGACCTGCTGCATACAACTTCTGAAGCGCTTCATAAGGTGAATCGCCTTCATTAATGCTCATCCACTCAACTGTAACTCCGGTATTATTATAATACTCTTCCATGGCTGGCTCAAAAAACTTCTCCAAACCGGAAGTCGTGTTTAAAATTGTAATTGTAACACCTTCCGTAGATACCTTTTCTGCTGCCTCTTCTGTCCCTTCAGCGGCCTTTGTCTCTTCTGTTCCTGTTGCCTGCGCTGAATTATCTTCCGCTGTGGTTGCTCCGTTTCCGCAGCCGGCGATTGATAATGTCAGTGCTGCCGATAATGCAAGAGCTAAAACTTTTTTAAGTTTCATTAATAAATCCTCCCGTTTTCTTTGTTTATCTGCCATTTTATTGGTGATGACATAATCATACATCTGTTATCGATATATGTCAACCGGTTGCTATATACTTTGGAAAATTTGTCAAAATAGAGTTTCATTTTTTGTGTATTTTGTATATAATTTTTGATATAATTTGTTTTTTCTTCTTACTAAACATACTTTTTCTACCATTCTAACGCATATCACTCGTTTGTCATATTTGATAATTCATTTATTACTATCTTATATCGAACACACTTCTTACACGAATTCCGTCCGGTTTTCCGCTTAAAATCTTCACTCTTTTTTCTCCCGCATTCATGTCAAAGAAATTATCCGATAAGATCATATCATCCTTGTCATTTCTGATTTCTATGCTCTTCGCATAGGCATATGCAATAACGACTATCTCGCCTCCCTGTACCTCTACGGTAAGCTGCGGTTCTTCAAAGTTAAAATATTTCGGCGGACAAAAGAGAACCGTTCCTTCTGAAACAATTTCTTCGTCTTCCTCCATCTGATAGCTTACATATTGATGATAAATGTCTGCTTTCGGCAATTCTTTCTTCTCTATCCAAACTGCTGACAACGCCGATACCGCAAGAAATGTTTCTTCTTGTCTCAAAATTTCAGCTTTATTATTGCGAAGCTGCCATTTTACAGTTACTTTATGCTCTTCCATCGTCTCATTTGCGACATTGAGCCGAACCGATTTCTCCAGTTCAAAAGGTTCTTTGTTCACATTGTTTCCCTGACTAAGCATTCCTTCTTCTTCACAAGATATCATAAGCGGGGCGAAAAAACGTTTCGCATAATACTGCAGTGCTTTCCATCTTCCGTAATAATCAATTGATGCCCAAGAGGCTACCGGCCAGCAGTCGTTCAACTGCCAATATAGTGTTCCCATACAACGGCCCCTATATCGTCTGAAATGCTCCACTCCGTAACGAATTGCCTCCGCCTGCAAAAGCTGTGATCCATAAACCATGGCATCCAAGCTGGTGGGATATAGATAGGTCTGTTCCATATAGCTCATTATTTTCCCATTTGCAGCCGCATTTCTTTGATGCTTTTCCATTACATACGAAAATGCATTTCTATCTTCCGGAAGCGTAAAGGACTTGATTGTTTCCACCGAGGGAAAAGATTGGAAACCGAACTCTGATAAATAACGGAACTTAAATTTCCTGAATTCTGTAAAAGGCTTATTGTCATGCCAAACATCCCAGTAATGATTATCTCCCCTCGTATCATCTCCCGGATTATCAAAACTTCCTCCTGAGGACGGACTGGAAGGCCAATAAAAGGTTTGCGGATCCTCTTCTTTTAAAATACGAGGGAATATATACTCATACATTTTAATGTAATCTGCCTTTATACTATCCTCCGTACCCCATGTGCCGGTTAATACAAAAGATTCCATTTCATTATTGCCGCACCAAAGTCCCAGGCAGGCATGATGTCTAATACGTCTGACATTATCAATAATCTCTGCGGTTATATTATCTTCAAATTCCTTGGTCAAATGATATACCGCACACGCAAACATGAAATCCTGCCATACTATTATGCCCAGTTCATCACAAATATCATAAAAAAAGTCCTCGCAGTAATATCCGCCGCCCCAAACGCGAATACAATTGAAATGCGAATCCTTGCAATGCTCCAATAATTTCTTAGTCCGTTCCTTCGTGACCCGTTTCAGAATATTATCTTCCGGAATATAATCAGCCCCCATTGCGAAAATCTTCACTCCGTTTACCATGTGCGCAAACTGCTCTCCGAATTCATCTTTTTCAATATGCATAGTCATGGTACGCAGTCCAATTCTTCTCTCCCACTCATCGCAGAGAATGTCCTCATACATAAGCCTCACTTTTACCGTATACAACGGCTGTTCTCCGTATCCATTGGGCCACCAAAGCTGCGGTTCCTCTATCGGAAGGCTATCCGGATTCTTATTATCTTTATACAGAACTTCCCCATCCGGTCCCATAACACTGACCAGTATGGAATACCCGTTGTCCTCACAGACACCGCCGCGCCTTTTGGATAGCGCCGGTTCAAATGCCTGCTGGCTATGAATAAGTTCCACTTCCTGTGCTTTCTCTGCTTCTCTTATTTTGCTGGAAACGTGAAGTGATACACCCTTTTCTCCGTGTTCTTGGGTCACATAGCATCCGGTAAAACTCGCTTTGCGTATTCCCAGCAATTTAACATTCCTAAAAATACCGGCATCGGGGAACCTGCCTCCCCAATCCCATCCGAACATGTAATGTGCCTTTCTGATATGAGGAAATCCCTGCATCGCATCGGCCATTCCATCCATCTTGTCCTTCTCATACATTTCCTTAATGTATTTTGTCGGAGACTTTAACACTACCTCCAAAAGATTTTCTTCTTTTCTCAGCAATGATTTCACACTGTAATCCCATGTTCGGTGCATATTACATATCCGTTCCAATAGTAATCCGTTTAACCAGATTTCTGCCACGGTATCGATTCCTTCCAGCCGAAGCAATACCTCATCCATCTGAAAATATTCATCCTCCACGGAAAATTCCGTGGAATAGCGATAATCATATTCCATAAGAGACAGAGCCTTCATCTCATTATCTCTGTAGTATGGTTCTTCCATCCGTCCATGATTCAGCAAATCATAGTAAACAGAACCCGGAACCAGGGCCGGAATGTCTTGTTCTTCCCCGTCCCTTTTCATTTTCCAGTTCTGATATAATATTTTTTTTAACATTTTATTTTCTCCCGGTTTTTATGTCGTTTCTCTTTTTATCAAGGTTACCGGAAGCACTGTTTTGCTCGCGACAATCTGATTTTCCCTCGCTGCATTTACTAATGCAACTGCATGGAATGCCATTTCTTTAATCGGCTGTTTAATCGTTGTAATGCTGGGTGTAGTCAGAGATGCAATATTTACATCGTCAAATCCAATCAGCTTAATATCCTCAGGAATCTTCAGTCCTTTTTTTGCACAAACCTGAATTACCTGTGCCGCAATCACATCACTGCTGGCAAAAATACCGTCTATTTCTTGATAGTCATTCAGTCCCTTTTCAATGTAAGTCCGGTAATCCAGTGATGTATACAGTGCCGAGTCCATCTTGATTTCATGATAATTCACATCATTTTTCTTACATATTTCCTCAAAGCCTTCCGCTCTTTGATCCGCAGGCATGCTCAAATCCTTCAGACCGCTATAATAAATAACATTGCGGCAACCGCACTCAACCAGATGAGCCGCCGCCAATCTACCGCCCTGCAGATTATCGCATTCCACTGCGGCCGTACCGTGTTCCAGATAACGCTCTATCGTAATCACTGGCACATGAATTCCTTCAAATCTATCTGTTCCTACACTCCCCGAACATAGAATAATTCCGGCAACCCGATTGCTTTTGCACATTTCCAAATACTCTGCTTCTTTCTCGTCTTTATCCATGGAATTGAAGATTAATACTTTAAAGCCATTTTGATAAGCTGCTTTTTCCAAACTGCTGATTAATTTTGAAAAATAAGGGTGATCCAAATGCGGAACAATCACTCCCAAAGTATTTGTCGTTTGCTTTGACAAAGAGCGAGCGAGTTCATTCGGCTGATAATTCAGCTTCTTCATCGCGTCGTATACCTTTTGTCTTGTCTCTGTACTAATATATCCTCTGTTATTCAACACTCGTGAGACAGTGCTGACCGTAAGTCCCGTTTCCTTCGCCACATCCTTTAACGTTGCCACTTTGTTCCTCCTAAATTCCCTTTTACTATTATTTTTGTTCCGTATTGTTTATAAATTTTCTCCGTTACTGCTTATAACCTCTTTATACCAGTATGCGGAGTCCTTTATAGTACGTTTCTGTGTGCGATAGTCCACATAAATAAGACCAAACCTCATATCGTAACCGCTTGCCCACTCGAAATTATCCAAAAGTGTCCAGCAGTTATAGCCAAGTATTTCAATCCCTTCCTCCGCCGCGCGTCTCAAATTCAGCAAATAACGATGCATATAATCTATTCTCTGGGGATCATGGACTTTTCCGTCCATAGATACAAAGTCATTTCCGGCCAGACCATTTTCTGTAACCATAAAGGGAACCTGGTATCTCTGAGTGAAAAACTTAGGCGACCAATATAGGACTTCCGGCGTAATTGCCCATCCCGTCGAGGTTCTCGGACTTCCCTGATATGCGTTTTGTGCATAAGAGTAAGGGCCTGCTTCCGGTACCAGCGTCTGATAAATATTCCCGCCAAAAAAATCAACCGGCTGTGAAATGATTCCCATATCGCCTTTCTTTATTTCCGGCATATCAACTCCCAGCAGTTCATAAGCATCCTCCGGGTAATCTCCGAAGAAAATCGGATCTGCCCACCACGTATTGCTATAAAGAAAATCTTCCTCACCGTATGCGGAAATCGAAAAGGTTTTCCGCCTTGCCTCCTCTATCCCTTCTGCGGTTTCCATCTCCGGGACAACGCTGGGCGCCGTAAATGCAAAGCCGATTACCGGTTTTTTCACTGCAGACAAACGGATTGCTTTCACCGCTTTCCCATGTGATAACAGTAAATTATGTGACATCTGTGCGAGTTCTTTTCTTGGATGCTTTTCAAAGGGCGCAAATATTCCCTTGCTATATCCCAGATTGATACATATCTGAGGCTCATTAAAGGTCATCCAATAAGTAACCCGGTCAGACAGTGCCTCTACCACGATTTTTGTATATTCCTCAAACCAGTCGGAGCTCTCCGGATGAAGCCATGCCCCTTTTTGATTCAAGGCAAAAGGATAGTCCCAGTGAAACAACGTAACCAGAGGTTCTATTCCTGCCTCCAGCAGCTTATCAACAAGATCCGAATAAAATGTGATTCCCGCCTGATTGACCCTGCCTGTCCCCTCCGGCAGAATTCTGCTCCAGCTGATAGAAAAGCGGTATGCCTTGATACCCAATTCCTTCATCCGGGCAATATCCTCCGCATATCTATGATAATGATCACAGGCTTCTGCGCCTGTTTCATTATGTGCAATCCTCCCAACTACCTCATCGCACATATCCCATACATTTTTCCCTTTTCCGTCTTCTCCGCTCGCACCTTCAATCTGATAAGCGGCAGTTGCTGCTCCCCATAAAAAATCCTTACGAAAACCCATTTTGTATTCCTCCTTCATTTATTGTTAAGCTTTATTTTATCTTATATAATTCTTTATGTCAATCGGTTGACATATCACACCTTTTCTTTTACTATTAACTATATCACTATCATTTGACTATCTGCATGTATGGAAGGAGTTTTTTCATGATCAGCAATACAATTATTGATATACCCAATCCGGTGCTGCCCGGCTTTCATCCCGACCCCTCCATGATTCGGGTGGGCAACGATTACTATCTGGCTGTTTCCACCTTTGAATGGTTTCCAGGCGTACGGATTTACCATTCCTCAGATCTCATTAATTGGGAGTACATCACGGCTGTACTGGATTCATTTGACATGGCGGATCTACGGGGTATATGTGCTTCCGACGGTATTTGGGCCCCCTGCTTAAGCTACAGTGACGGATTTTTCTATTTAATTTATTCCATCATACATGGTGCAAGATCTTATCCTGTCATGGAGGTTTCCAATTACCTGACTCGCGCAAACGAAATTACGGGACCATGGTCTAAGCCTGTTTATCTTAATTCCAGCGGCTTCGATCCATCCCTGTTTCACGATGACGACGGGAGAAAATGGCTTTTAAATATGGAATGGGACTACAGAAAAGTGTCAGATGGCAATCCATTTAGTGGAATACTCATTCAAGAATACGACCCATTGACTGAGACTCTAATCGGAACGCCCAAAAAAATCTTTTCCGGTACTCCCATCGGAAGTCTGGAAGGACCTCACATTTACAAAAGAAACGGCTATTATTATCTTTTTTGCGCAGAAGGCGGTACCGGATGGTTGCACGCTGCCACAGTAGCAAGAAGCCTTTCTTTAAATGGCCCTTATGAGGTACATCCCAATAATCCCCTTCTTACTTCTCAGGACGTAAGCAGCGATGACATGATTCCTTTAAATGAAAGAACGACGCCAGAACTGGGGAAAGCTTATTTAAAAAAAGCCGGACACGCCAGCTTATGTGACACCCCGGACGGTTCCTGGTATATTGCACACCTTTGCAGCCGCCCGGTCCCTAAAACTGCCTGCTGTGTTATGGGAAGGGAAACCGCAATTCAACAGATCGTCTGGAAAAATGACTGGCCCTATCTGGCCGGAGGCGGAAAGCATCCAATGAATTCCTATCCCATAAATTCCGCAAAAAGCCCGCGGAACATTCAGGAAAAAACATCGGCCATGAAATTGTATACGTTTTATGATAAAGATTTTATAAAAGACTTCCAAACCTTGCGCACACCTTTTGATGATGACACGTTCAGCATTAGGGAACGACAGGGATATCTTAGGATATATGGAAAAGAATCCATTTTTTCGAGATTTAACCAGGCTTTGCTTGCACGACGTCAAAGCGACTTTTGCTTTAAAGCCGAAACTTCATTTATATTCAGACCAGACTCCTTTCAACAGTCTGCCGGCCTGATCTATCGTTACGATGAAGCGAATCAGTATTATCTTTATGCAACCTTTGACGAGGAAAGCAGAACTTCTGCAATAGGGCTAAGCAGTGTCAACCAAGGTTGTTACAAAAGATTATCCTATCAGATTTTATCCGGAGATAATTTCACCTTTTCTTTGGTAGTAAGAGAACGCACCGCACAATTTTCTTATTCTGCAAATGATGCCTGCGTTCCTATCGGTCCTTTGCTGGACAGCACCATACTGTCCGATGATTATGCCGATGGATTTACCGGAGCCTTCATCGGTATTTGTGTTCAGGATTTGCAGAGTATGAAGCAGTATGCTGATTTCAAAAGTTTTCTTTATAAGTCTTTACCATAAACAAGATCTTTGATTTTCCCATGATAAAACAGGCTGTGCCATTGCTTTTAGAAGCCATGCACAGCCTGTTTTCACAATTTTATTATCAATTAAATCAGTGGCATTACGTTAATACCTTCTAGCAGTACAATGTACCGGCGGTCATTTCCAGGCGCAAAGCCTGCCGGAAAGAAAATCCACCGCCGCAAACAGCAAAAATCCCACAATTGAAATCACGATAATACCGCTGTACATGCCGATATAATCGATACGCGACCATGCGTCCACGATATAGTAACCCATCCCATATCTCGTTCCATACCCCTCCACGAAAAAAAGAACGGAAACCGCCGTTCCGAAAGAAACCCGCAGACTGGTCAAAAGTTCCGGCAAAATCGCCGGAAGTGTCACATGCCGGACGATCTGCCCCTTAGTCGCTCCGGCGCTCACCGTAACCAAATACAGAGAAGGATCGATGTTCTGCACGCTGTCCCGAACCGCAACAATTACTTGAAATACAATAATCAGAAAGATAATGGCGACTTTGGAGCCATCCCGCATTCCCCATAGAAGCATAGCGATTGGCAGCAAAGCGGTCTTGGGTATCGGATAGCTGAAATAGATAAGAGGATACAGTATTCTATTGGCTCTATGTGAATACGCCATGAGAATTCCCACCGGAATCCCTATCAAAAGAGATAAAAGCAAGCCCTGCCCGATTCGGTTCAGACTATATAAAATGTGTATGAGAATATCGTCTTCAAACACCTTGCCGAAATTCATATATACCGTTAGCGGATTAGGAATCACGGTAGTTTGCACCGTCAGATAACCGATATACCAGATGACATTAATCAGCAGAAAGCCTTCTAAAAAAAGACAGATTTGGTTCAGCAGTTTCTTCATGGTGCCTCTCCTTCATTAACGGTTTTAAGCAGGTCCCGCAGCATCCCCCTTATCTGAAGGAAGTCCTCACCCTGCGTCTTTCTCTGTCCAAAATATGGGTTATCCATCTGCTTGAGCAGCCTTCCCTCTTCCTTGTCCAGCACCGCAATTTTCTCCCCCAGATACAGGGCTTCCTCCATGCTATGGGTAACCAATATGGTGGTGGGCCGTTTCTGCCGCCAGATCTTCAGAAAAAGTTCCCATGCATCAAAGCGGGTGATCTCGTCCAATGAGGAAAAGGACTCATCCATCAAAAGAAGATCCGGCTCCTGCAAAAATGCACGGGCCAAAGCCACACGCTGTACCTGACCGCCGCTAAGTTCTCCCGGATAACGGTTCAGCAAAGCATCTACTTTCAAAGAGCGGCAAGTCTCCCCAAGCTCCGCCCGCTTCTTTTCATCTACCGGAAGCTTGTGCAGTTTAAGTGGCAGCAGACAATTCTGACGGACGGTTTTCCATGGCAGAAGACCGCAATTCTGAGGAATAACCGCAATCTTTTGAGTTTTCGGATTATGAGGAATCTCTTTGCCGTCCTCAGAAACCGTTATTGTACCGCCGTCTGCAGGAAGCATACCTGCCAGCACCTGAATCAGTGTCGACTTGCCGCAGCCGGAAGGCCCCAGTACCGCCAGCACTTCCCCCTGCTCAAGACAAAGAGAGAAATTCTTAAGTACCGGCACTTCCCCGCCCTTTATCCGATAACTTACGGAAATATCATCTATTTTAAGCATTTTTGTACCCTACTCTCCATAAACATCATAAGTCATCTGCTCATAGGTAAGCGCAGACTCGCATAACCCCTTTTCACTGGCCCAAACAACCGCCGCCGCTACATCCTCCTCAGGCGGAAGCTCGCTGACGCGAAACGGCTTTATCGTAATCTCTCCCAGCATTTCTTCGGGATAGCCTACCGCCTCGATGACCGTTTTTTCATATTCCCGGATATCCGTATTATTCATATAGTCCACGGCTTCATTATAAGCCTTGTACAAGTTTCTGACAGCCTCGTTTTTCTCGTCCAGCGCCGTCTTAGAAAACGCCGAGACAGCCGGATAGAGTCCGTATTCATTGGCTGTGCCGAGCGGAACCGCTCCGTCTGAAAGCGCCAGCGTAGCGAAGGGCTCCGGCAGCAGGCCAAGATCTATTTGCTCGTTTCTAAGCAGCTCCAGGCGGTCCGGGATTCGAGGAACTATTTCCTTTACCACCTCGGTATCCGCTAAACCGTTTTCCACAGAGATATTGTCGAGAACATATTCTATCAGTGTTTTTTCCGAAATTGCGATGCTCTTTCCCTTTATCTGGCTTATATCGGTGATGCCGCTGTTCTTCCCGGCCACCAGAATATAATCTCCATCCGTTATGCCGGTGATTTTCACATCGAAGCCTGCATTCTGATACATGCACACGCCGATATAATCCGTAAGCAATCCATCCAGCTCCCCGGCCTGGAACGCCGCATCCCTGTCTTTTGCCGATGTAAAAACCTGCAGATCCAGTTCAAAATTATATTTATCCGAAAGCTTGTTTTCGTTTATGAGAACATAGGGAATTACATCCGAGGAGGACATCATTCCGATGCGCAGCAGCGTCTTATCACCGGCGGCAGAAACCGCAGCATCCTCCTTTTTCGAGCAGCCTGCTGTAAGCAGCAGAATTAATAACGCAGTCATTACAACAATTTTATTCTTCATATTTACCTTCCCATCTTTTATAATATGTATTTTCGATTCCAAGACTGTCCAAAGTCTTGCCCGCGATAAAATCCACCAGTTCCTCCATCGTCCGGGGTCGTCCATAAAATCCCGGCATAGCGGGGAGAATGGTAGCTCCCATCTGGGAAAGCTCCGTCATATTCTTCAAATGCACCGTAGAAAGCGGTGTTTCCCGCGGTACCAGCACTAGCTTCCGCCTTTCCTTCAGCATAACATCAGCGGTGCGGGTAAGCAGCGTTTCCGTAATCCCATGAGCCACCATTGCCAGCGCAGACATGGAGCAGGGAACGATCGCCATCGCTTCGAAGCCGCTGGACCCGCTGGCCGTGGCGGAAAACAGATTGTGATTATCCTCTAACACAATCTCTGCTCCGTTTCCGCCCCACCGTTTCACCTGCTCTTTCAGCGAAACACCGGTTTCGTACTGCAATACTTTTTCTCCGTTAGATGATGCGATTATATGCAGTTCCACCTCTTGCATAGACAAAAGCTGCGCAAGGCGCAGAAAATAAACGCCGCCGCTCGCTCCGGTCAATCCGAGTATTATTTTCTTCATTTTTATACCCGTGCTCCTTTCAACCTTATACCCATCCTTCTTAAATAAAAGCGTCTAAAAGTCCAAATACCAGCAATGTTATGCTAACTATCTGATTAATGCTGTAGGATGCAATATTGACATTGGTCAGATTCGTGGGAGACACCATGCGGTACTCTGCCACGAACAAAACGGCGATCAAGCCGACACCGATATAATATATCAGTCCGAACTGCGGTACTAAAATCCCTATTAAAATCAGACAAAACAGCGTCCCTATATGAAACAGACAAGCGATTGCCAGAGCACCCTTTACCCCGAATTTCACCGGAATGGAATGCAGACCACTGCGCTTGTCAAAATCGTAATCCTGACAACCGTAAATAATATCAAACCCCGCGACCCAAAGGGTATTGGCCGCTCCCATGACCAGCGGAAGAAACGTAAACCGCCCCGTAACCGCAAGCCACGCACCGACAGGTGCACAGGCACAGGTAACACCCAGTACCAAATGGCACAAATAGGTAAATCGCTTGCAATAAGAATAAATAATCAGCAAAAACAACGCCACCGGCGACAATGCAAAGCACAGCCAATTCAGCTTATACGCCCCAAACAGCATGAACAAGAAGCAGATCGCCGTAAAAATGATTACCTCGCCCGCCTTCATTTCACCCTGTGGAATCTGCCTGCCTGCCGTGCGTGGGTTCTTCGCATCGATCTTCGCATCGATCACCCGGTTAATGGCATTCGCTCCGGTGCGCGCTCCCATAAAGCATATGAGTATCCAAAGAAGAACAGAGAGCTCTGGCAGCCCGTTAGCCGCGAGCACCATAGAAATCAGCGCGAAGCTGAAGGAAAAAATCGTGTGGGAAAACATCACGAGCTTTCCATAATCATTTATTTTTTTTATTCCCTTTTTTATAACTGCCGTCAATTCCATATTCCATCCACCTTTCGCTGACCGTCCGTTTCATCTCCTCCGACATGACAATATCATCCGGCCAGTCTCGCGACAGTCCTTCACCCGTAAGCTTCCTCGTAGCGTCCACGCCGATTTTCTGTCCGAGAATAACTATATCTCTGGACGCGTCGATATTGTTAAACACCTTCCACATCACCGTAGACAAATCGCCCGCATCCACGCTGTCATCCACACAGATAACAAATTTCTGCGGATGTACGGGAAGGTATTCTTCCAGCGTTTTTCTTCCCTGGAAATTATACTCCTTCTTCACCGAAATAACAATAAAGCTGTTTTCCACCTCTTTTTCCTGCGAGATACCGTTTTCTGTCGCATCCACGCCGAGGCGGCATCCGTATAAGGCCGTGCCGGAAGAATGGTCCAGAGCATCCAGCGGTCCATTAGAAAAGAAAAGGCTTTCCCTTCCTCTGACATTATGCAGAACCGCATCCCGCACCTTGGAAAGATCGCGCACATCCACGGACTCGTTCACCGTGACGATCATTTTCGTATACATCATCTGTCCCATACCCCATATCGCATTCATCACCTTGCGCGCGGCGCCGGGGTAACGGCTCCTTACGGAAACGATCGCACAGTTATGGAATACACCCTCAAGCGGAAGGTTCATATCTGCCAGTTCCGGAATCTGCAGGCGCAGAAAGGGCAGGAAAATACGTTCCGTAGCCTTCGCCATATAGCAGTCCTCCATGGGAGGCTTACCCACAACGGTAGCCGGATAGACCGGTTCTCTCCTATGAGTTATACAGGTCACATGAAACCGCGGGTATTCATCCGCCAGCGAATAATAACCGGTATGGTCCCCAAAGGGGCCTTCCCTTACCAAATCTTCCTTCGGATCAACATAACCCTCCAGTACGAATTCAGCATCTGCCGGAACATAAATATCATTGGTAATACACTTCACCAGTTTCACCCGGGCCTTTCTAAGCCAGCCCGCAAACATCATCTCATCTATCATCTTTGGAAGCGGACTGGTCGCCGCATACGTAATTGCAGGGTCGCACCCGAGGGCAACCGCCACCGGCATCTTACGTCCCTCCGCCGCATACGACTGAAATATCTCCGAGCCGTCCTTGTGCTTATGCCAGTGCATGGCTGTGCTGGTCCGGTCCAGAATCTGCATACGGTACATGCCCACATTCTGCCGGCGGCTTTCCGCCTCCTTCGTAAAGACGAGGGGAAGCGTAAAAAAACGACCCGCATCCTGCGGCCAGCATTTCAGTACGGGCAGAGAAAACAAATCCGGTTCTTTTTCAATTACCTGCTGACAGTTTCCTTTGCGAAAACTCCGGCATGGAAACACATGCAAAAGCCTAAGGAACCGGGGAACACTTTTTACCAGGCCGGAAACAGAAAGATAATTCTCCAAATTCAGGTATTTCTCTATTTCCTTTCCAATGTCATCCAGGTTGTCCGCTCCAAGTGCCATGCTCATACGCTTTTCGCTGCCCATCACATTCATTGCCACAGGATAATCATAACCCTCCGCATTTTGGAATAATAAAGCCGGCCCCTGCGCCTTGCTGACTCGGTCCGCTATCTCCGTCATTTCCAGTTCCGTAGATACCGGAGCATCTATTTTTATTATATCATTGTGTTCTTCCAATTTTCTCAGGAAACTTTGCAGATTGCGATATGCCATTAAATGACCTCCTCTTTGTATCGCCCAATTATGGAAATTAATATAATTACAATATGTTACACTATTATAACTCATTTTTGTGCTTTTGGCTCAGTATTTTTGATGTGGTTTTCAGAAACACCCAAGTATATACTTCACACAAAGATATCCCTCAACAGACCGGTCAGCAGACCTTCTATTGAGGGATAAATAATATAACATTTATATGACCAGGAACCCGAATGTTACGAACTTAAGGCAGAATATTCCCCGCCGCGCGATAAATGTCATACCACTCCTGACGAGTCAAATAAATATCTGCTGCCTTTATACAATCTTTTAACCGCTCGGGATTCATTGTTCCTGTTACAGGCTGCATATGCGCAGGATGACGCAGGATCCAGGACAACGCGATCGTGGTGTTCGTCACTTCATATTTAGCGGCAATTTCATTAATCTTGGCATTCAGCTCCGGGAACTTCTCATTATCTAAGAAAACACCTTCAAAAAATCCGTATTGGAAAGGTGACCACGGCTGTATCGTGATATCGTTCAAACGGCAGAAATCCAATATACTTCCATCGCGGTTAACTGCCGTCTCATCCAGCATATTGACATGGATACCCGATGAAATCATAGTGGCATGGGTGATGCTCAACTGCAGTTGGTTTGCCACGATAGGCTGATTCAACGATTTTTGAAGCAGTTGTATTTGCATAGGATTGTGATTGGATACACCAAAGTTTCGAACCTTTCCGCTGCTATAGAGCTTATCAAATGCCTCGGCAACCTCTTCCGGCTCAACCAATGCATCCGGACGATGCAGGAGAAGAACATCCAGATAATCGGTTTTCAGGCGTTTTAAGATCCCATCTACCGACTCTAATATATGCTCCTTGGAAAAATCAAAGGTATTCTCCACCTTTCTGATTCCACACTTGGATTGCAGGATAATCTTTTCGCGCACAGTATCGTTCATATGAATGGCATCCGCAAAAATTTCTTCGCTTGCGCCTCTGCCATAGACATCGGCATGATCAAAAAAATTAGCACCGTTCTCTAAAGCGGTCTGCACCAAATGCTCAGCATCTTTTTTATTCAGATCTTTCATGCGCATACAGCCGACCGCAATCACCGGCACTTGTAAATTCGATTGTCCTAATTTCATAGTTTTCATAATCGTTTTTCTCCTTTTATATTATGTTTTATTTAGCGAGCTTATAAATTTCAAGCACATCCTGCCAGTACAGTTTCTTCAAGTTGCCAAGAGGCTGCTCGGCGCCATAAGCTTCTCCCGTCGCTTTTTTTGCCATCACTTCCAGCTTACTTTCATCAATGCCAAGCTCCGAAAGGGTTGACGGAAGCCCCATTTTTTTATAAAAATCGCGCAGACGCGCAATACCTTCCATCACAATGGCGTCGGGATCGCGGTAGCTGCCTTCTACTCCCATTACATTTACCGCAAACTGGACGAACATGTTAGCATTCGTTTTATAAACGTATTGCATCCATGCAGGTGTCAATACCGCCAGTCCTGCACCATGAGCCACATCATAGATAGCACTGAGCTCGTGCTCCATACCGTGGCAGGCCCAATCCTGTTCGCGTCCAAGTCCCAGCAAATCATTATGGGCTATCGTTCCTCCAAATCCAACCTGGCACCATGCATCATAGTCGCGAACATCCGAAAATACACGCACAGCATTTTTCATAATAGTTCTCAGCGTCGTCTCACATAATCCGTCCGTCAAATCAGTCTGCATTGTATTTGTAAAATAACGCTCAAAGATATGACTCATCATATCAGCTACACCGTTTGCTATTTGATTTTTGGGCAATGTAAAGAACAATTCCGGATTCATGACACTGAGCAAAGGGCGCAAATGAACACTTCCATACCCAAGCTTCATCTGTTTCTCCTCGTTAGTAACTACCGTACCGTTGCTGGACTCGCTGCCTGCCGCCGGGATCGTCAGAATCGTTGCAACCGGCAGCGCTTTTGTAATCGGTTTTTGCTGTTCATAGAGCTCCCATACATCACCTTCGCAGCATACGCCCATGGCGATGGCTTTCGCCGAATCAATGACGCTGCCTCCGCCCACAGCGAGAATCAAATCTACACCCTCTTTTCTGCAAAGGGCGATCCCTTCACGGACCAGGGATACCCGGGGATTGGGAACCACACCTCCAAGCTCAACAAATTCCAGATCGCTTTCTTTCAAGGAGGCAGTTACCGCATCATACAAGCCGCTTTTTTTAATACTGGTCCCGCCGAAGTGAAGCAACACCTTCTTGGCATAGGGCTGTAACAAGGTACCGATTTCCTTGTGTGTATCCCTGCCGAATAAAATACGTGTAGGGATGTGTAAATCAAAATTCAACATCACATATATTCCTTCCTGCGAAATATTTTAAAAAGTAGCCAGATCCGGATTCTGAGAATACCCGCAGCATCCCTTTAAATCTGAAATAACCTGAACATCCTGTTCGGAAAGTTCAAAATCAAAAATATCGGCGTTCTCTCTTATGTGGGATTCCGATACTGCCTTAGGCAGAGGTAAATATCCCTTCTGCAGACTCCACCGGATCCCTATCTGTGCAATAGTTTTCCCATATTTTTGCGCAATAGCCTTCATATCAGGCACTTCAAAAAGCTGCCCGGTTCCGAGAGGGCTATACGCCTCCAATACGATATTACGTTCCTTACAATAGCTCACAACCTCATCCTGTGTATCTCCGGGGCAAAGACGTATTTGGTTTACCATGGGTTCAATCGTTGCGGTTTTCATAAGCTCATCTATATGACGGAGATGAAAATTACTGATTCCTATGGCGCGTATACGGCCAGTCTTATATAATTCTTCAAAGGCTTTCCATGTTCCTGCATTCGCCGACTGCCATTCGTTTCTGAATTTAATCGGGTTGGGCCAATGAATCAAATATAAATCCAAATAATCCATATCCAGATTTTTCATCGTCTGTTCAAATGCTCTCATTGTATTTTCATATCCATGTTCCGGGTTTTGCAGCTTACTGGTAATAAAAATTTCATCTCTGCTGATGCCGCTTTGCTTTACCGCAATGCCGACACTCTCCTCATTGCCATACCCTGCCGCAGTGTCAATATGACGATAACCTGATTCAAGGGCATTTTTCACAGCAGATACCGCAGACTCTCCATTTGGTATCTGATATGTGCCGAACCCTACACATGGGATTTTCACTCCATTATGTAATTCGTAACCATCTCTTAGTGATTTCATTCCAGAACCTCCTTAAATTTATATTGATAAATAGCTAAATATAACGTATGATGAAATTATAAACCTTAACGTTAACTTCAAGTCAATATAAAAAAGTAAAATATAGTATAAATATTAATATTTGGAGGAGAACTTTTATGGACTATTCTATCAAACAAGTATCGGAAAAAACAAATTTAAAGGCGCATGTCTTACGCTATTATGAAAGAGAAGGCTTACTGCCCTTCGTAAAACGAAGCGAAAGCGGGATACGGCACTATTCGGAGGATGATCTGGAATGGCTCGGATTAATCTGCTGTCTGAAGAATACCGGCATGTCCATAAAGCAAATAAAAGATTTTGTCAAGCTGAGTATGGAAGGCGAAGTCACTTTAAAGCAAAGATGTGAAATGCTGCAGGAGCACAAAAAAAATGTGGAGGAAGAGCTGGCGGAAATGCAAAAGCATTTGCTGAAGGTTTCTCATAAGATCGAATATTTTACTTCTCAATATCAAAAGTACAGCACCGCTACTTCTTCCAAGTCATAAAGTCGCCCTGCAGACCTGAGAGCAGGCTTACGCCTGCTCTCGGTTTTTTATTTCTGATTAATTTATGATAGTTCTTTCTATGTATAACATTTTTAATCATATGCTAAAAATATAAGTAACAGAAAACCGCTCCCACTTTTTATTAAATAACTTTTCTTTTATTATTTAAAGACACAATTCCCACTCTCCTATCCATTGTTGGGTATAGTAGTTATATAATCGTCGATATAACTTTCCATCTTCTACCTTGTAACGATAGTCGATTTCCTGTGAATAAGTAATAACTTCTGCAGTAGACGCTTTCTCTGCTCCTGTATAGGCATAACTTTCAATACTATTTGCTTGAAACAATACTAAAGCAGAAAGGAACGCAGAAGCAAGGATTAATGTAACTTTCTTTTTCTTATTTTTCATTTTGAATCTCCTTTACATCTTTATATATTTTAATATTTTCATCGAAAATATTCTGGACTGTAACTTGATATTCATTATTTAAATAAAAATTTCTGCATTAATTTCCAATATATTAAATACTTGCCTTTTTAATGGAAACAGGAAAGGATTCCACCAATATATAGCATGTAATATAATAAATAAAAGTTTAATCAATAAATCACCATGATAAAAATGTGCTATTTCATGACTTAAAATATAATACAAATCCTTTTCAGAAAAAATTAAATTCGGTATTAAAATATATGGCTTTCTAATACCAAAAATCATAGGCGTTGTAACCTTATCTGTTTTAACAATACGAAACCGGGGATATTTTACATTATAATTAAGAATATTATGTATAATTTCTTGAAAATATTCATTAGGAATTTCTTCCAGAGACTGTATACTTTTTTTCAGTTCTAGATAAGAATATAATGTTTTAATGATACAAAATATGGCGCCTGCTATCCATATATATAAAAGCAGCATTTGTATATTTAAATTAAAAAATGGCAATGGAATTAATAAAAATAAACATATTTCAGGTAGAATAGAACTAATAAGTATGTTTTTTGTAAAAAGCAATTCCACAGGTAATAATAAACGGAGTCCTATCAACATCAGACCTAATAATATTATTTTACTTCCATATTTCATGATGAATATATTTTTTCTAAAGATTAATTGAATAAGCCCTATTGAGATACCACTAAAAAAAACGATATTCATGATGGATGTAACTGTTAACTGCATATTTTTCCCCTTCTAATCAATTATTTTCGCTTTCTATAATACTAATAATTTGTTGCTTTCGTTCTTGTATGAGTTTTTCAAGTTCTTCCAATTCTTCCAGCGTCTTTTTTTCATCTTCGTGTTCTAAAAAAGTTGTAACAAACTGAGATATTGATAAATCTTCATCGCTTATATTTTTAATTGCATGAATATATTTTCTTGTTTCATATTCTTTAGCAGAAATAGTTGGTATATAGCTCCTGCTTAATGAAGTTCCACTGTAATCAATTCCTGCAACTTCTATAAGTTTCATATTTAGCAGTTTTTTTAATGAAGCCTGAACTGTGTGTATATTTAAATCCTCCTTTGCCCTAACTATCTCGGCCGCAATCAAAGGTTTTTTTGTATTCCACATAATATGCATAATCTCTTTATCTCGTTTAGTAAGATGGTAAATGTCCCCATTCTTCTTCATGACTTACTTCCTCCATTTTCTTTATAATAATATTATTATAAAAAAATTACTAGGTCAATAAAAAAAATATATATTAATTAAATAATTATTGACAATCGCAAATTTATTGGTAAACTGATAGTATATAAAAAATATTTAATCAATAATATTTCCCCCAATGCAAGGAGAGTGCATAAAAACATTTTTTTGTTATGGATCCTTGTTTAAATACCAATAAACGAAAAAACTCCAAACTATTATTTAAGTAAATATGGTATTTATTTTTGGGGGGGCATTAGTAACACTATATTATTTACTTAGTTTACTAATTAAAATTTATTAAAACTAAAAGGAGGTGATTCCATTGATAAGAAAAAATTTTTAACAATATTACTATATACCTTTTAAAATCTGTTACTATAAACTATAATTGAGCTATCAAAATGGGAAAAGTCAATACCGTTGATATGAAATTATTTAATCACACTACATATCTTTGAAAGGGGAAAAATAATGCGTAATAGAAAAGCTTTAATAATTGCTTTTGCCTTGTGCATCTCTTTTGTATTTGGTAATAGTTTTGATTCCGAGGTACATGCAAGTGAGAAAACCGAAGACTCAGGTATCAAATATGAATATGAAAACTACTCAGATATATCAGAAACTGTTCAGTCAGAAACAGGTATCACTATGTATCTTGATTCCTTTGAAAAAATCGGCAATGTTTATCAAGCTGTTTACTCCGAAGCCGGTACTTCCCAAAGCGCTATAAACGAAGCAGCCTCTCCGCTGATAGTTGTTTCTGTATCTAAGCAAGTTGTTAAAACGTATTCAAACTTCGATTCCGTTCCTTCTTCAATATCCTATGAAGAATATAACAGCACCTATAATACATGGATGAAGGGGACTCTTTTTTTGATAAAAACAGAGCGATTAGGAACGACCTGGTATGCAACTTTCGAGGGAACACTTATGGGAAATATATAACAAAGTTCAACAAACAGTGAATGCTATCTTTATAAACTTTTCATGAAGCGATAATTAAATTAAGTAGGTAACTGATTTTTAATTGATCAGTCACCTAAGACTGTCAAAAAAGTCGGCAAAAGTCGACATTTTGACAGTCTTGGAGCAGGTTTATGCCTGCTCTTATTTTATTTTCTATGGCATATCCGTAACATATTCCATTAATCATCATAAATTAGTCAAGGGAAACGTTATTTCCCATCCCTAACAATTCTTACAGTCAATTCATTGATTTTTAAAAACCGCTTGCAGTTTTTATATTTTAGGTATATAATTTAATTAAATTTAGGTATACCTAAATATATTGTTGCATCTTAAGCCAAATTCATACGGATTGTTTATTCAAAACGGAGGAAGAAAAAAATGACACCAAATAAAGAGGATTATTTAAAAACCATTTATAAACTTGGCGGAATGGAGGAGTTAGTGAACAATAAGCAGATTGCGGAAACCTTGCAGATCGCGCCTGCCTCCGTTACGGAGATGCTCGGCAAGCTGAAGCGGGAAGGGCTTATTCATTATGAGCCCTATAAGGGTTCCCGTCTGACAGCGGAAGGAATGAGCGCTGCTATTTCACTGGTGCGCGGGCACCGGCTCTGGGAGGTATTTCTGATGCGCCATCTTGGTTATACATGGAGTGAGGCTCATGAAGATGCGGAGCTGCTGGAGCACATTACGCCTTCCCGCCTGACTTCCCGGCTGGATAAATTCTTGAATTATCCGGCGTACTGCCCACATGGCAGCGAGATTCCTCATTCTGACGGTCAGATCCACCACCACCCTCTGCAGACCCTGGATCTGCTTCCCGTCGGTACCGTCTCTCATATCCGGCGTGTAACAGAGGAAAAGGAATTGCTGGACTATTTACAGGAAGCCGGTATTACCATAGGGAGCTCCGTTCGCATTGTAGAGGCTGCCGCATATGAAGGACCGCTTACCCTTGATCTGGACGGAAAACATGTTCAGATCAGTTACAAAGCCGCCCGTCAAATCTATATAGACCGGACGGAAGATTGATCACACAAAAAATTTTAAGGAGGATTCACATGAACAATAAGATTAAAAGCCTTCTTGGCACAGTTCTAAGTTTGACATTATTACTTGCGGGCTGCTCGGCTCCCGCAGAAAGTGCAGAGTCAGGGACGGATAAATTGAATGTAGTCGCTACTACTACCATGCTGACCGATCTGGCAGAGGAAATCGGAGGCGAACGCATCACTGCCAATGGTCTTATGGGACCCGGCATCGATCCTCATTTGTATCAAGCCAGTGCAGGAGATGTTTCTCTGATGCAGAAAGCAGATGTCGTAGTATATAACGGTTTGCATCTCGAAGGGAAAATGGGTGAAATATTTGAAAATCTGTCCACCCAGGGTTCTGCTGTCATTTGTATTGAAAATGGATTGGATGAATCCATGCTTCTAACTTGGGAAAACGACAGTTCTGTCCATGATCCCCATATTTGGTTTGATGTTTCCCTATGGAAGCAAGCGGCAAAGACCGTGGCGGAGGGGCTGACTCAGGCTGATCCGGAAGGAAAAGCAGATTATGAAGCCAATTTAGAATCTTATTTGAAAGAGTTGGATGAAACGGATACATACATCCGCAATCGTGTGACGGAGCTGCCGGAATCACAGCGAGTACTGGTTACCGCTCATGATGCATTTCAATATTTCGGCAAAGCATACGGATTTGAAGTGAGGGGCCTGCAGGGAATCAGCACCGACGCAGAGGCGGGCACGTCCGATGTGAGTGCTCTGGCAGATTTCATTGTAGAAAGACAAATCAAGGCAATCTTTGTGGAATCCTCCGTACCGCCTAAGACCATTGAAGCCTTGCAAGCCGCAGTAAAAGCAAAAGGCTTTGATGTCGCCATAGGCGGAGAGTTGTATTCCGACTCCCTGGGAGGCGCAGATTCAGGAGCCGAAACTTATATTCTGACCGTAAAAGCAAATATTGATACGATTGTGGATGCTTTAAAATAGTGGGAGGAAAAATTATGAAAATACAACAAAATTATGCAGTGGAGGTAGAGGACCTTACGGTAGCTTATGACGCCAAGCCGGTGCTTTGGGATATCGACTTGAAGATCCCAAAAGGCAAATTGATGGCAGTAATAGGCCCTAACGGAGCAGGTAAGACGACCTTGATAAAAGCTATGCTGGGACTTTTGAAGCCGGTTACCGGAGCGGTTCACTTTCTTGACGGAAACGGCGGTATACGGACCCTGAAAAACCAGATTGGTTATGTGCCTCAAAGCGGCAGTGTAGACTGGGATTTCCCGGCTACGGTACAGGATGTTGTCCTGATGGGATGCTACGGCAAGCTGGGATGGATTCGCCGCCCCCGCAAATCAGATATAGAACTGACAAAACAAACACTGGCAAAAGTAGGCATGCAGGATTATGCTTCCAGGCAAATCAGCCAGCTCTCCGGCGGTCAGCAGCAGCGAGTATTTCTCGCCCGTGCTTTAGCCCAGGAGGCTGAAGTCTACTTTATGGATGAACCTTTTAAGGGCGTTGATGCCCAAACGGAAAAGGCCATCGTTGCCCTTCTAAAGGAGTTGAAAGATCAAGGCAAAACCGTAGTGGTTGTTCACCATGATTTACAGACGGTTCCGGATTATTTCGACTGGGTAACCCTGATCAATCTTCGCGTAGTTGCAAGCGGACCTGTGGAGGAGGTATTCCATGAAGAAAATCTGAAGAAAACCTATCACAACTGCGCCGCTCTTCTAAGGAGTGTGGTGTGATATGAACAGTGTAATTGCTTTGTTTTCAGACTATACCTTTCAAACGGTCGCTCTCGGGTCCGCTCTTTTGGGACTGATCAGCGGAGTGTTGGGCAGCTTTGCAGTCTTGAGAAAGCAGAGCCTTTTGGGAGACGGGATATCGCATTCTGCGCTGCCCGGTGTGGTCATGGCTTTTGTTCTATTGGGAAGCAAAAATACGGAAATTCTGCTGTTAGGCGCTCTTATTTCCGGTCTGCTTGCAACGCTGTTCATTGTCAGCATTGTGAGATATACCCGTGTGAAGTTTGACAGCGCCCTCGCTCTGGTCATGTCTGTCTTTTTCGGATTGGGCCTGGTAATGCTCACCTATGTACAGAAGATTCCCAACTCCAACCAAGCCGGACTCAAACGCTTTATTTTCGGGCAGGCATCCACACTTTTGCAGCGGGATATCCTCCTGATGGTAATCTGCGGCCTGCTGCTTCTGACACTGGTACTTTTGTTCTGGAAGGAATTCAAGCTCTTTACCTTTGATGCCGATTTTGCCCAGAGTCTTGGCTTTTCACCCAAAAGGCTGAATCTGCTGCTGTCGTTTATGATCGTACTGGCAATCATTATAGGATTGCAGGCTGTAGGCGTGATCCTTATGAGTGCCATGCTGATCACCCCCGCCGTTGCCGCCCGTCAGTGGACGAATAAACTGTGGATCATGGTAATGCTCTCAGCGCTGTTCGGTGCCGTATCAGGCGTTATCGGTACTGCTGCCAGTTCTCTCGTGCCAAAGCTGCCCACGGGCCCGGCTATCGTGATTTGTATCAGCACCATAGTAGTCATCAGCGTCCTGTTTGCACCGGGCAGAGGGATACTGCACCGGATTTATGTGCGAAGGAGAAATAGAATTTTGTATAAACTGGAAGGAGGTAAGCCGGATGTCCCCTCAAATTGAAATTCAAATCATTGCTGTCATTGTGGCGGTAGCTTGTGCTCTTCCCGGAGTTTTTCTGGTACTCCGTAAGATGTCTATGATGTCTGACTCCATTACCCATACGATACTGTTAGGGATAGTGCTTGCTTTTTTCGTCACCTATGACCTTTCCTCCCCACTGCTCATTGCGGGTGCGGCGTTAATGGGTGTTATGACCGTCTGGCTGACGGAAATGCTGAGCAGGACCCGGCTCCTGGCAGAAGATGCCGCCATCGGTGTGGTTTTTCCGCTGCTCTTTTCCATCGCCATCATCCTGATTACCCGCTACGCCGGTTCCGTTCACCTGGATACCGATTCAGTGCTTTTGGGAGAGCTGGCCTTCGCCCCCTTCGACCGCATGGTCATCGGCGGCAAAGACATTGGTGCGAAGGCAATCTACACAACCGGGATACTGTTACTGATCAATCTTAGCGCCATTATTATATTCTTTAAGGAATTGAAGGCAGCGACCTTTGACCCCATGCTCGCCGCGGTATTGGGTTTCTCTCCGGCCTTGATGCACTATGGCTTAATGACGCTTGTATCCCTGACTACCGTCGGCGCATTTCAGGCGGTGGGCTCGGTGCTGGTCGTAGCCTTTATGATCGGACCTCCGGTAACGGCTTATTTGCTGACGGACGATCTCAAACATATGCTGATCTTAAGCGGCGGGATCGGAGCCGTCAACGGCGTCCTCGGTTATCAGGCCGCAACAATGTTTGATGTCTCCATCGCCGGCAGCATGGCAGTGGTGACCGGATTGGTTTTTCTGGCCGTTTTTATTTTTGCTCCCCGCAGAGGACTGGTTGGTTCATTGCTCAGACGCAGGACACAGAAAATTGAGTTTGCTAAAACAATGCTTCTTTTTCACCTGTTTAACCATGAGTCCAGTGCTGAAGAAGATTCAAAAGCAGGCGTTAATACTATACCGGCACATCTGCACTGGACGGTCGAATTCACATCAAAAATTATCAAGTTATTAGAGCATGAAGGCTACATTAAGCTGTCAGACGGTTTAACAAAGCTGACAGACGAAGGTCGCAGTGCAAGCATTCATAATTATAACTCACTTTTCTCAAAATAATATTTCTATCAAAAAAGTCAGTGCCTTTTTTAATTCAAGAAAGGCACTGGTTTATTTTTTGCTTACATGTAATTTTCCGGTAAAGGGCAAATCAGGGGAACAGGCCGCCCGTCCCGTCTAATTATGATTGGGAAAGGCCCTGCTTTTATTCTGCAGGATAATGAAGGTATTGGGAGTTTCCTCTCTCCAATCAGGAATATACAGCATTCCGTTCCAATAGCCCATACCGCATATTTTCTCAAAGCCGGCCCTCTTACCGTCGGCTGTTGTATTGCTCGCATCCGCTACGGTCGTAATGATATTCGTATCGGCCTGAATAACCCTAATCGCCCGGTTATATGTATCTCCGATGATTATGTTATTCTTTTCATCCACCGACAAAGACCAGGGACCGTCGAATACTTCCGCCGGATCGGCCCCGGCTCCAAGGCGGGCATATCGTGCATCGCCGCCGTCGCCGCAATATCCGCCTGTTCCGTCCCCGCAAATTGTAGTCACTGTTTTGGCCTCAGGGTCAATCTTGCGGACCGCATAGTTTCTGCTGTCAAGAACATAAAGATTTCCGTCAGCCCCCAATCTCATATCATATATCCAGTGGAAGGACGCCTGATCATAAGGTACTGTTCCTTTTTGAAATCCGGCTTCCTTTTTTCCTATCGTTTCAATCAGCGTACCATCATAGCTGAAATGAAAAATCCGGAATCCCCTGATGTCATTTACCCATATATCATCGTTGTGGTCATAGATACAATTCCCTATATCGACAATTCCGGCTTCCTCCTTATCAATAAGGGCAGTGAAACAGTTCGTGGATAAGTCCATTTGATATATGTACCTATCTTCGGAAACAAGCAGGGTATTATGCTGAAATGCCCTTGAAATATATTTAGGCTGTGTCAGCGAAACGCTAAAGTGTACGGGAGCAAGTTCCGGGTCTGTGGCTCCTGCCGTCCATGCAGCGCCGCCATCGTCAAGTAATCCTATAAAGTTTCTGTGATATTCTGCGATATAGCAGGCACCGGTATAATCATGAAACCCAAACTGCGGCAATCCGTTTATTATCTTCTGCTCCCCATAATCAATGACATCGACCACATGCCACACAGACGAAGTATGAGATTCTCCGTATCTGCTCTCATCATTATTTATTTTATCCATGAACATTCCCTCCTTTTTGAAGAGTATAACAAAAAGAATATGACAATAGCATGTCATATTCTCTTTATAAGAAGATAACTTAATATCCCAGCTGCTTCGCCACAATAATTACCTTTATCCTATCCTTAACAAACTGTCTTGTTATGGTCACAAAATCATTGCATATCCTATCCGGACTTTTACAATCCACACAATGCCCCAGCTTAGTGCATGGCGTGTCCTTCCCTAACCTCTTCGCATCAATAGGCGCGGCATAATTTCTAACCCTTCTTTCCGCCTCTTCGAGATTTTTAACCAGTTTATTTATTCCGGCAACTATTATGACTTGCTTCGGTCCATATATCATTGGGGCCACTCTGCTTCCATTCCCGTCGATGTTATAAAGTTCTCCCTCTTCCGTCAAAGCATTCGTGCTGCAAAGGAACGTGTCTGCCGAGAAATTCTGTATATAAATCTGCCGTTTTTCTTCGCTCGTAATTCCGTCCCTGTATTTATCCAGGAAAATATAGTTTCCTTCACGCAGAAAATCTAAAACTCCGGTTTCCAGAAGAGTAATGGAATCGCCTGTTCCAACAACAGAATCCTCCTGAATGAATTCTTTTAATATTTCTATTAATTCCTCTTCATCCTTTACAAAGATTCCTTTCATATTATGCTTTTCTAATCCGTTTATCACTTTTTCAACTTGTTTATTTATAAACCATGAAATATTTCCATCCATGTATTATCGCCCTTCCGTCACAGTAATTTTCGTTTTTCACGACTGTTTCTTTCTTCAGACAATTGTATCATCTTTCGGGAATTCCCCAAATAGCTCCATATTGTCGCTAAGCCAATGAATCAGGATCGACAGAAATTGCTCAGGCTGCTCAATTTGCAGGTTATGGCCCGCACGGTTGAGTACAGCAAACGTGGCATTAGGGTAGATATCCATGAGCCTGAATTGATCGCGCCATCCAACCTCGGTATCCTGTCTGCCTGTGAGTATCAGACACGGTGCTGCAAAAGGCCTTTCCAGTTCATCCGCGTCAAAAGAAAATGCTCCGTCCAGCGACTGGAGAAAATGGGTGTTCTGGTGCTGCAGTGCCTCCAATATATCATCACGGAAGCGGTTCCAGACGTTTTCAGTAAGTATTACATTTAAATATTCAAAACTTGCCCTGTCCTGCGCACTGAGCGTACTCAAAAAGGCCTCGTCCTTTTCCATCACGCGCAGCGGCTCCACATTCCCCTGACGATTTCCGGGAATGATGAGCGGACAAAGCAGTATGAGTCCGGCGATTTGAGATGCACGCTGCCTTACCATGCCCCGGGCCAGATATCCGCCGTACGACTCACCCATAAGCAGAAAACGCTGCCCTGGTATCAGTTCGTCCAAAAGCGCCGCCAATGCATCCAAAACGTGATCGGACGTGCGGATATGCGGCGCCGCCGGCGACCGGCCCATACCCGGCAAATCGATATAAATCCGCTGAACAGGCATAGGATACCCGGCAAGCATAGGCTCTATACAGTGGGATAGTATACGGCGGTCCACCCCCCATCCATGCAGCATCACAAGCGGAAGCCCTTCGCCGTAAACTTCATAATACAAATCACTTTTATCGATAGTTCCCATATCTCTTCCCCTTCCCGTTTAGATATTATATATTATTATATACCAAACAGACATTCGATGCAATATACTAAGGACGTGCTATCCAATAAGAATTAGGGTGTCAAAAGGTCCTTTTCGCGAACGTCTCTAGACAATATGCCCAAAACAAAAAGACTCCTGCGCCGAATTCCAATATATAAGAAGTTCTAATTCTCAGTCCATTTGAACCAAACATAACAGAAACCAAAAAACTCGCTGCGCTCAAACAGTTTTGTTTTCTGTTATGGCACAAATGTCCAGAGAAAGAACTTCTAAATATTTTCATAGGCACAGTCTTTCTTTTTGTTTCGGGCATATTGACTCGAATATTTTTAAAAAGGACCTTTTGACATCCTAATCCTATAAGACAACAAAAATGAGCCGAAACGGCCCATTTTCAAGTACGAATATATAAAATAAATGTTTTTAATATTTACCTCTGATTCAGATTTATATAACAAACTGTTCCATATATCTTTTGCTCAGCTTAAGACTCTTTATAATATTTCCTCTCGTTCCTTCAAAGGCCCTGTCCTCGACTTCTATGCAGGAATAGCCGTCATATCCTACGTCGGACAATGCACTGACATATTTTCCCCAATCCACATCACCCAGTCCCGGGAGCTTCGGCGACATATAAGCGAGCGGATATGCCATGCTTCCTACTTTCTCCAGGCGATCTTTATACAGCTTAATGTCTTTATAATGCACATGAAATATCTTGTCCGCAAACTCATAAATAGGCTTAATATAATCGATCATCTGCCAAACGAAATGGGAAGGGTCATAATTGATTCCCAAATAATCGCTGGGTATCAGCTCGAACATTTTTCTCCAAATCTCAGGTGTGGAAGCAAGATTCTGCCCACCCGGCCACTGCTCCGGGCCAAATAACATGGGACAATTTTCGATTGCAATTTTCACCTTGTTTTCTTCTGCAAATGCCATAATCGGTTTCCATATATCCGCGAATATATTCAGATTCTCTTCTACGGTTTTATGTTGGTCTCTGCCGATAAAAGTAGTTACCATATTTACGCCTAACT
>JAEWPN010000192.1 GCA_023399455.1 Bacillota bacterium | reverse complement strand
CCCAAATCATGGATAATAAAATTCACCGGTTCTGCCGGTGGCTTTGTTCCGTATTGGACTCCATCCATTCGCCAGCCCTCTCCCATCGGTTCCATTTCGTAGGCGGCCGCCATGGTGGTTAAGATACCACTTTCATTTTCCTCTAAATAGCAGACAGTAG
This sequence comes from Bacillota bacterium, assembly GCA_023399455.1. GTDB lineage: Bacteria > Bacillota > Clostridia > Lachnospirales > Lachnospiraceae > Kineothrix > Kineothrix sedimenti. The sequence goes on along the minus strand of JAEWPN010000192.1, from coordinate 5,419 downwards.
CTCCCACAGCCGCCAGCCCTGCGCAAAGGCCAAGTGCTGTTGTAGTTGCTCCCATCCTCGGCTGTGAAGAAATCACGGCGACATGGATATTCTCGCAGTCAAAACGATAGGTTTTCCTGCCGCCTGTTTTTTTCGTGCGTTTCTTGGCAGCATAACGCACCATGCCCTGTTCACTCAGGCACTCTAAAATTTCACGCTGTATTTCTTCAATCTCTGTGGAGCAGACGATATTGCCCACACCGCTATCCAGCAGAGAACGGAAAAGAGGACTGTTCTCCGAAAGCCCCTCACAGATTACACTAATACGGGGATTATACATGGTCAGAAATTCTTCTATGGCCTGAGCAAATTCTTCATCGCTGTCCCCAAAGGCAATGCGATCCAGAACCACTTCACTCACATGAGAAAAGTTTCGCATATCATAGACAATAAATTGTTTCAGAACAAAATTGCCCACCATTTTCTTGATGGGCATTTCGCTGTCAGCGTCATACCAGCCGATAAAATCCAGCAGATTGGTATGTTGCGTAGATGAAAGATATAAAATCATGTTTAGCCTCCTTGTCAGTTTCCAATCGCCCAAAACGGGCCTCCTGCGGCGGCGCCTTTCCGGGCTTCGTTCATAATCAGCGACAGATCCCATTCCTGACTGCTGCGCCGATGGCTGGCGGGGTCTGCCACAAGGATTTTTCCCTCGGCAGTCACACCCCGAAGAACAATGAAATGTCCCCCTGTGGTAAAATGCCCCTTACCCATAATGGCAACCACCAGCTTGCCGCTGGAAAGTGCATCTACAATATCCTGTGCGGACAAATCTCCCTCGCAGGATAGTCCATATCCCTCGGCGGCACCCGGTATTAGGCTGTGATAAGAACCGTTGCCCTCACAGCGGTGTCCGTTTGCCACCGACCATTTGGACAGCTCTACGGGATCATGGGCTTCTCCGGGCAATGTGGAAATCACAATGGACATGGAGGTAGGGCCGCACCCGGCCTCACCAATGGTGCTTGACTGTCCGTACATAACATTCGCCCAGCGTTCATCAAGCTGGTTATAATAGACTACCTCCATACCGCCATCTGAGAACACCACACCCTCATAGCTCTGTCCGCTGCCTTCGATATAGTCCTGCTCATGAATGCCGAGCGTTTGGTTGTATCCATAATTAATCTGCAAGTCCTCGATTGCGGCCAGTTCATCACCCATTGCCCATTCTGCAAAAATAGATAATGGACTGGTAAGAATATAAAGAATTAGGGCAATCAGCATTAGTAAGGCAACTGCCGGACCTAAAATAATAATGAGCAGGCGTTTTCGCGCCTGCTCATCGGTTACGGCTTGTGCCGCTATCTGTGCTAAAAGCTTGGCGGTCAACGGGTCTACTGCCATCAGCGACCACCCGCCTTACCCATATACATCATCTTATAATCTGGAATTTCAAAGTTGATATGCAGACGTTTCGCCCCCACCATAAAGAGAGCGTGTCCACGCTTCCGAGCCAACAAAAGCTCTTGTTCGGCTTCGGTAAGGTCGTAGAGCCTGGCTGTTTCCTTTAGGTTGGGACCGTCTGTTCCCATCAGGAGTTTGTAGCATGGAATGTCAAGAAGTGCCTGCCCATATTGCTTGATGCTCTCAGAGAGAAAATCAATGACACTGTGAGAGATAATAGCCAAGGCTGACTCGTATTTTCTTGCCCGTTTCATGGCATTTCTTAGATAAACGAGGGATTGCGGTACTTTTTGGTCAATCATCAAATAAGCCTCGTCGCAAATTAAAAGCACCCGTTCATCCCGATTTCGGCTCATTTGCTCCCAACAGTAGGTCAAAAGATTGAAATATTGTGTTCGCTTAATGTTGTCGCTGGTTCCTTGGAGGGCATTGGTGTCCAAACAAACGAACCGGCTCTCGCTTTTAATGGTAGTGTGGCCGTTCCAAATAAAACTGTCTGATCCTTCAGCAATATCATAAAGCAGCAGAGAAAGGGCGGCATAAGCCTGTCTGTCCTGTTCGGTATCCGCTTTATCCTTTACCAGATTATATAGGTCGGAAAAGATGGGAAAGTCCTCTGGTGAAAGTGCCCCCACATCGGTGTCCCATGTGATATTGAAATTGCGGTACAACTCCACAAGGCTCTTTTTGAGAACCGCCTTTTGCATATCGGTCAGTGATGGAATGTAAAGGTTGAAGAAAATTTCAAGGTTCTTCATGTGGAGGGCCAAGTCATTCATGCCATAGCCTTCATCACGGTACAGCCGGTCAGCTTCATTTTCCTGCTCATCATCACGGGGGGATGGACGGACCTGGAGGGGATTGAAACGCCCACCGGCGCCGCCCACAGCGTTGACCCAATCGCCGCCGCAGCCGAGGTTATAGCAGAGGTCTTTATATTCACTTTCCGGATCAATCACAATTATTTTTGTGCCTTTCATGTACTCGGACATGATGATATGCTTGATGGCGGTACTTTTTCCTACTCCGGAATTACCCATAATGACAAAGTTACTATTTGTCCTATCGCTGCCGCGCCGCCAGATGTCCACGATAACAAGGCTGCCACTGGAGTCCAGCGCAAGGTAGTAACCCTCTCCATCATTGAAACCGGAGCTGGCAAAAGGAAAGCCGCCCACAAAGGTGGACAGCGGCACGATTTTTTGTAGGATGCTTTCAATTTTACCATTGGTGGGAAAAGACGGGGAGAGGTGCTGAAAGCACTCTTTTTGCAGATTGAGAATGACCCGCATTTTGCATTTGAGAACGCTGATGATACTCTCCGCACGACGGCATACCTTTTTGAAGGTGCGTTCGTCCTTTGAAATGGGCATGACGGATACGCTCATCAGACCCACAGTTTCCCCTTCACGGTCAATCTGCATGATGATTTTTTCGCCGTCCTCGGCAGCTTTTTCCGCACGCTGACGAGATAGAGGGTCTTTGGCACCTTCAGCAAGTCCTCGTTGTTGCACCACGCTTCGGGAAATGGCGTTGATAAGGGTGGCATTGTCCACCGGCTTAAAGCCAATGGATACAATGGTTGATGGGATATTGGTTATTTTAGAAAGCCACTCCGTTTCCACTTTTTGCGGATAACGAATCAGACCATAAATCTTACCGAGGTTTTCCCCCACAGAAAGGCTGTTCTTAGTAAACTCCAGCCCCACAGGGGTAATCACATTGAGCAGGGCGGCATTTGTAATATCTCTTTCTTGTACTATTTGTTTTTTAGGCATAGATGTCCTCCTTTAACATGGGCATACCGGCCTCAAAGTCTGTATCCTCTAAATGGGTATAGGAGGGGTTGTTGACAAGGTTCAAAAGCCGCACGATTTCCTTTTCCGTCAGTATGTCGCAGCCGACTCCATTGGTGGTAAACTTCTCCGCCAGAAGGGATGCCCGTTTGAGCAAATCCTTTTCCACGCCATCCTCACAGCGATCCCAAAGGGAAATATAAAACTGGCGCTCTACGATTTCGCCGGACAGGGCAAAGCTGCTCATCTGCAAAATCTCCTGCCGCAAAAGCTCCTTCCGCTTATCATCGGCAGTCTTTAACATCCCCTGCATATCGGAAATCAAAGGCGAAATATCCACAGGACGGCTTACCGCCATAAATTTGAATGGATACTGAATGTCCGAGAGCTCGGCGGTGATTTGCTTGATTAGATTGTTTTTTTCGGCTTTGCTGTATAAGTCAATGCTGATGGCATGGACACGCAGATAGACCAGCACTAAGCTGTCTTTGGTATATAGATATTTGTCCTTTACATCCCGCACGTTGATAAACTGCTGTGCAGTCTGTACGGCGATTGCTGTTTCGTCCGACACCGGCCGTTTCTTCGCCGTTTTCAGGAACAAAAGCAAAAGACCGCCACCCACAAGGGTGACGGTCAGCATAATAATTGGGAATAAAAGTCCCTCCATCTATCGTTCCTCCATTTCCTCGGCGGCTTCCTCGTCAAAGTCCTCCTGATCAAGCAATCGCCGGTAGCGTTCTCTATCCTCCTGTGCCTGCGGTGAGTTTAAGTATTCCGTCAGCCGCATATCCCCACGGGATTTTTCCAACAGGGCTTCGATGCCTGTTCCTTGCTGATAGATTGCGATAAGACGGTTAAAATCGTAGATTTCCTTTTCATCAGCATAGGCCATGAGCTTTTCAACATTCTCAATCCCCATTGAAATGGAAATAGACAGGTTATCCATGGATTGATACCATGGGCAATTACGGTTATACTCCAGCAGGCAGCTATCATTGTCAAGATCGAGGGTAATCCGCATTTCAAATCCGCTTTTCTGTGAAAATGCCTGTTCGCAGCCTGCGGTTTCTTCGCCGGTAAGGGGTCTGCAAAACATATCCACATCACGCAGACGGAAAAGGCGGTATTCTCCCTCATAATCTAAATGTGCAAAAATGTGTGAAATTGTCATCGGAAAATCTTCTTTCTGTTGCTGGATTGCTTTGGCTTGTGAAAGGCGAAAAAGCGGTGACAGTGCATTTGCTCCCCAATCCGCTAAAAAAGCATGGGCTTCCCCATGCTCAATGATGTTGTATATTGCTCGGTTTCCCATAGGTTGCCCTCCTAGCGATTATATTCTTCGTCAGCGTCCAGCGTGTTTTCAGCCAGCATAGCATATTCCGTTTTTGAATGTTCTTGCATCAGAGCATGATCCACCACGTAGTCCAGACAGCAGTTTAATATGTCCAATTCTTGTTCTGTGGCACTTCTCAGCGGACCGGCGCCATAAGAGAATACCGTCACAGTAGCTGAACACGGTGGCCGGAGATCTCCATCCATCAATATCTCCTTGTATTGCGATGAGTTTTTTACATCATCTTGACTGGCAGTTCCCGGCATCAGAAATCCATCCATTACGCTATTATGAGGAAGATAGACTTGCGAAAAGACAATCCCATTTTCTCCGCAGAGCCGGTCAAGCATTTGCTTTTCATGCTCACAAAACTGCTCTCCGTGCCTGCCTTTCATTCTGTAATCACACAGCATATATGGAGGACCGTTCAGGTCATTTATGCTTTCAAGATACAGGCATTGGTGCTGCAACTTCGTCAGACAAGCCTTTGCTCCCAAGGAGTATGCCCACGATGAAGAATAATGCTCCACCTCTTTGTCCTTGAAATAGATGAAGCCCTCATGGTCACGGGTCATAAACTCCACACCAAGATGGTAGGGCTTTGTATAGTTTCCGGCCTCTACGCTTTCGTACAGGCGGTCAAGAGCCGCCAGTCCAGCTTGATTCAGGTAGCCATTGGCGCCCAGCTCCACCAACTTCAGATGTTCGGGATGGTGCTAGAATATAAATAGTACAAGTTAGACATGGAATTTTTCTAATAAAAAAGTATAATAGAGATAATTGGAGGAATGAACATGGCTATACAGTACACAGAACAATTTAAGAAAGATGCAGTGAG
>JAEWPN010000119.1 GCA_023399455.1 Bacillota bacterium | reverse complement strand
TCTGTTATGGCTCAAATATCCAGAGAAAGAACTTCTAAATATTTACATAGGCGCAGTCATTCTTTTTGTTTTGGTCATATTGACCAGAATGTATTTATAAAGGACCTTTTGACACCCTAATCCTTATAGGAAAGTGCTCCTACAAGATAAAAGCTCTTCGGACAGAATGCGCAGCTACGCGCGCGGAACAAAAGCTGTGCCGGCAAAGTATTAGGATGCATGAGTGTGCGAAGCACACTTTTATTATGTAACAGTAACAAGTGCTGTACTTTTGTTCCGGGCATTTGAACAAATCATCTTGCATCCGCAATTTTTATAAACTATAATATTTTATATCGACGAAAACTCGGACATATTGTTGGTATGGCTCGAGTTTTGTTTTATGTAATAGGAAAATGCTCCTATCACATAAGAATGGATGCGCAGCTACGCGCGCGGAACAAAAGCCGTGCTGGCAAAGTACTTGGACGCGAGCGTGTGCGAAGCACATTTTTGTTCTTAGGACCGGAACCTTTCCAATGAAAAAGGAGAAGACTACAAATGAGAAATGAGACATTGGATTACAGCGAATATATTGAAATCGCGCAAGGAGTTTACTGGGTTGGTTTTGCGGACGAGAACATGGGACTGCACTGTAATCCCTATCTGGTCGTGGATGAAGGAGAAGCGGTCTTGATCGACAGCGGAAGCAGGGATGATTTCAGTACGGTAATGCTGAAGATTCTGCGGACAGGAACGAGCCCGAGTCAGATTAAGCATTTGATATACCAGCATTACGATCCTGATTTATGCGCCAACATTCCGCATATGGAGGCCATGATCAACAGCGATGACTTGAAAATCATTTCTCACCGTGAGAATAACCTTTTTATTAACTATTACTCGGCAAAATCACCGAAGCTCTGCATTGAACAGATGGGAATGCAGTTTGAATTTGCAAGCGGCAGACGCCTGCAATTTATCAGGACGCCCTATTCTCATTCTCCCGGCAGCTTTGTTACTTATGATACGAAGACAAAAGTACTGTTCAGCAGCGATATTTTCGGAAGCTATGATTACAACTGGCATCTTTATACACAGATAGATGAGCGCTGTATAGACTGTCTGGTACAGGAAGTTTGTCCCTATACGAACAAGAATTGTCAGATAGAAGGCATTTGCAATTTCCATAAGCATAATATGACATCCAAGAGGGCATTGATTTATGCACTGGAGAAAATAGAGGAACTGGATATTTCCCTTATCGCTCCGCAGCACGGAAGCATTCTTCATACCAGCGCTGCCAGGAAAGCGGCTATAGCGCATTTGAAGGCTTTGACCAACGTGGGGATTGATTATTTCTTAGAGGAGGAGAACTGTTGAAACTGGCGAAAGAAATTATAGCTGAAATGGAAGAGACGCAGTCGAGGCCTTATACGGACGAATATATAAAGACTGTTTTCGATTATTTTGCAAATCAAATCGATAACTGCATACAGACAAAGCTGGTTTCGGAGCTTATGACCAGATACGCGGAGGTGTCGAGGCGTCTGGAGAGGAGCGATGCGAGTCTTAGGGAAGCGCAGGAAATTGCCTTGCTGGGCAATTGGGATTTGGATGTCAGGACAAAGGAACTGGGCTGGTCCCACACGACGAGCAAGATATTGGGGCTTGGAGATGATGAAAAGTCGGATCTGAACACCTTTTTTGACAAGGTTCATCCGGAGGATAGGAAAAAGGCAATGCGGATTTTGGATGGTTTCATGGAGGGTGCCGAATTGCCTGAGCTGCGCTATCGTTTGGTTATGGAGGAAGGAAGAATCAAATGGGTTCATATACGCAGTGTGGTTTTACGTGATTCAGGCGGAGAAGCAATATCGGTGCACGGGACGATTCAGGATATTACCGCGGCGAAGACAGCCGAGGAAAAAATGACGGAGTACAACAATCATTTAGAAGATTTGGTTAAGGAAAAGGTTGAGGAAATATCGGCTTCTCAGATAGCTACCATCCATGCGCTTGTGAAGCTGGCGGAGTCCAGGGACGACGATACGGGCGAGCATATTGTGAGAACGGCCCGGTATTGCAGCCTCATGGCAAGGAAGCTTTGGGAGTTGGGAGCATATCCTGATGAAATAGACGAGGCCTTCATAAAAAATATAGAAAAAGCGGGCCCTTTGCATGACATCGGTAAGGTGGGAATCCCCGATGCCATCCTGTTAAAACCGGGGAAATTAACGCCTGAGGAATTCGAAATTATGAAGACTCACGTTACCATCGGATATGAAACGCTGTCAAGCATTGAGAAGAAATACAAGATGAATGATTTCATCAAAATGGGCATGGACATTGCTCTATGCCATCATGAGAAATGGGATGGAAGCGGATATCCTAACCATATAAAGGGAGCGGATATTCCGATATCTGCAAGGATCATGGCGTTGGCAGATGTATACGACGCGCTTCGCTCCAAGCGGGTATATAAGGAAAGCTTTTCTCATGAAAAGAGTGTTAACATCATTAAAGAAGGAAAAGGCAGTCATTTTGACCCGTTTCTGGTGGATATTTTTTTAGAAAATGACGGAGAATTTTATGAAATATTTGAGGGAACAAATCATGTCTCATAACAATCAAAAGAAAATAGCGGTAATTAACGATTTATCCGGTTTCGGGCGATGCTCTCTCACGGTATCGATGCCGATCATCTCCTATATGGGAGTACAGTGCTGTCCGGTACCCACTTCTATTTTTTCCAACCATACCGGATTCGAGGATTTCTTTTTTGATGATTATACGGATAGAATAGAGACCTATATTTCCAAGTGGCATAAGCTGGAGCTGGAGTTCGAGGGAATTGCTTCCGGATTCTTAGGTTCCAGGAAACAGATAGAAACGGTAATCCGCTTTATCGAAGAATTTCGAAGCGACAGGACTACGGTTGTAATCGATCCGGTGATGGGCGATCACGGCAGGATGTATGCGACCTACACGGATGAGATGTGTGAGGAAATGGGACGGTTGGTGGCATATGCTGATATTATAACGCCCAACCTGACGGAATGTTGTAAGCTGACGAAGACGCCGTATAAGGAAGCCGGCTGGAAGAAAAAAGAATTGTATGTCATGGCGGAGGCACTTTCTTGCCGCGGCCCGGCGAAAGTAGTTATTACAGGGATCCCGCAAGGCGAATTCATTGCGAATTATGTAATGGAAAGAGGGAAGGAGCCGAAGCTTATGCGCATTCATAAAGCGGGAACAGAACGCTCGGGAACGGGAGATGTGTTCGCTTCTATTATAGCGGCGGACGCTGTAAACGGAGTGGATTTTGACCGGTCTGTAAAGAAGGCTTCCGACTTTGTGAAGAAATGTATTGTGAAATCCGTGGAGATGGTCATTCCACAGACCGATGGTGTATGCTTTGAAGAAGTTTTGTATACACTGAAGAGAAACTGAAAGGTATAATCGTTATGATGACAATTTTATATGAAGTGCACGATAATCTGTATGTGAATTTGACTAACCGCTGCCCTTGCGCCTGCACGTTTTGCCTGAGACAGACGAGGGAGGAAATGAATCAGTCGGGCAGCCTCTGGCTGGAAAGGGAACCGTCTGTGCAGGAGGTAAAGGACGAATTCGAAAAATTTGATATGACTAAATATAAGGAGGTAGTATTTTGCGGTTTTGGAGAGCCTACCGAGCGGTTGGAGGAGCTTTTGGAAATAGCAGGATACGTAAAAGAGAAGTTCAGGCTTCCGATACGGGTAAATACTAACGGACTCTCCGATTTAATCCATAAAAAGAATACGGCGCCTATGTTTGACGGCTGTGTGGACACTATATCCATAAGCTTGAATACGCCCAACAGAGAGGAATATTACAGGTTAACCCGGAATAAATTCGGAGAAGAGGCTTTCGATGCACTTTTGATATTTGCTGAAAATGTAAAACGGTATGTGCCTAAGGTTATACTTACAACGGTAGAAACTGCAATTACTGAAGAGGAGCAGGAAGAATGCCTGAAAATCTGTGATCTCTTAGGTGTTTCGTATCGTATCAGACCGTGGGAGGATTAAAACAATAGCAATACCATATTGACAAATTTTATCAATATGGTATTATATATTTAATGATACTGAGTATTATTAGCATATAATTTGATGATGTCAGAGCAGAGTCAAATACCTTGCAGCCAGCTGCGAGGCATGAAGACTGAAGGCATTGCAAGCTGCATGTCCATTTGGTTTGTTGCTTTCGGGAGAATAACGAAGGGGTGATTCTCATGGCGGAACGCAGAAATACTATACAGCAGGAAATCGTGGCTCAGACCTTACGTCAGATGCACGATCACCCTACGGCGGATGCCATTTATATTGAAATCTGCAATAAGCATTCGTCTATTAGCCGTGCCACCGTTTTTCGAATACTGAACCGGATGGCTGAAGAAGGACGCATACTTCGGATATCCAATGCCGGGGGAGGGGATAGGTTCGACTACGAGATTGAGAAGCATTATCATGTGCAGTGTAAGAAATGCGGCAGAATCAGCAATGTAAGTATGAAGAAATTTCCTGCGCTTGAGGAGGAAATTGAATGCTCATATGGCTATCGAATTATAGGGCATACCTTGCTTTTCGAAGGAATTTGTGAGGAATGTGACAAAAGTGTCGTTGAAAATGACACGGATGCGGCAGACTGTTGACCGAATCGGTAATGGGGTGCACGAGCGGCAGACGGGATAATAATCTCAAGAAACCGTAAAAATAATCAAAAAGAAAAGGAGAACATGACTATGGCAGATTTAAAGGGTACAAAAACAGAGGCTAACTTGAAAACAGCATTCGCAGGAGAATCCGAAGCAAGAAATAAATATACATATTATGCTTCTAAGGCGAAGAAAGACGGGTATGTTCAGATAGCGGCTCTTTTCGAAGAGACGGCGAATAATGAGAAAGAGCATGCGAAAATATGGTTCAAGCTTCTTCATGACGGCATTGGCAGTACCATGGATAATCTGAAAGATGCAGCGGCAGGCGAGAATTACGAATGGACAGATATGTATGCCAAGTTTGCCAAAGAGGCGAAAGAAGAAGGCTTCACTAAAATCGCGATGCTGTTCGAAAGCGTAGCGAAGATCGAAAAGGAGCACGAGGAGAGGTATCTTAAGCTTCTTGCGAATATCGAGGGGGATGCAGTATTCTCGAAGGATGGAGATGTTATCTGGCAGTGTGCGAACTGCGGTCATATCCATGTAGGAAAGAAAGCGCCTCAGATATGTCCTGTTTGCGATCATCCGCAGTCATATTTTCAGGTTAGAGCTGAGAATTATTAAGATAAGTGGCGTAGAATAAGCACATCCGGTAAAGCTTCCTTAAGTTTTACCGGATTTTTACAAATGTGAAGGGTGGACGAAGGCCGTGAAAAGGTTCATTGGCATAGTTTTTAAAATAATTTTCAGCAGGACGATGGTTACTCTTATCCTTCTGCTTATACAGCTTTTTTGGCTGATCGCCGGTTTCAGATGGCTTGAAGAGTATTCGCAAGTATATTTTGTGGTGATGGTATTTATAAGTGCAGCCCTTCTGATTTATATCATCAACAAGGATGAGATGCCGGAATTCAAGCTGGCCTGGGTCATACCCATTTGCGCAGCTCCGGTATTCGGTGCGCTGCTATACCTGTTCATCGTAGGAGACTGGACGAACCTGGGCATGAAAAAGCGTCTGAACAAGCGCAGGAAGGAAACGCAGGAATATCTCCATACCGATGAGAAGACGAGAAAAAGAATGGAAATTTCTAATGCTCATTTGGCTAATCTAAGCCGTTATGTGGAAGCGGAGGGAGGCTTTCCTGCGTATGGTGGAGCTTCGGTCACTTATTTTCCCACGGGGGAGGAGAAGTTTGCCGACTTGCTGAAGGAACTAAAGGGGGCAAAGGAGTTCATCTTTTTGGAATATTTCATCGTGGAGAGAGGGCGGATGTGGGATTCCATTCTGGAAATCCTTAAGGAAAAGGTGAAGGAAGGAGTGGAGGTCCGGTTTATGTATGACGGCATGTGCTCCCTTTTGCTCCTTCCGTATTCCTATCCCAAGCAATTGGATGCCTGCGGGATAAAGACAAAGATGTTTTCTCCCATTATCCCTCTTCTGTCCACAGCCCAGAACAACAGAGACCATAGGAAGATTCTCGTCATAGACGGCAAAACGGCATATACCGGCGGAGTTAACATGGCGGACGAATATATTAACGAGGTGGTCAGATTCGGACATTGGAAGGATGCAGCGATTAAGGTGGAGGGGGATGCTGTGAAAAGCTTTACCCTTATGTTCCTGCAAATGTGGAATATATCAGAAGCGGCGACTGAGGATTATTCCAAATATATCCGTAAGAATGAAAAGAAAGCTGTGAGAAGCTCCGGTTTCGTAATCCCTTACGGAGACGGCCCGGCGACGCCGGAAAATGTGGCGGAGACTATTTATATGGACGTGATAAATCAGGCGACGAGCTATGTGCATATCATGACTCCTTATTTTATCGTGGATAATGCGCTGCTGGATGTTCTTCAGTATGCGGCCAGAAGAGGTGTGGACGTCAAGCTGATCGTTCCTCACATTCCGGATAAAAAAGCGGTCTTTGCTATTTCCCGCACCTATTACCCCGATTTACTGGGAGCAGGCGTAAAAGTATACGAATACGAGCCGGGCTTTGTACACGCCAAGGTTTTTGTCTCCGACGATGAGAAAGCAATAGTAGGAACGGTAAATCTTGACTATCGCAGCCTGTATCATCATTTTGAATGCGGCGTTTATCTGTATAGAAACGAGGCGGTAGCCGACGCAGAGACGGATTTTGCTGAGACCCTTAAGCGCTGCATTGAAATAGACATGATGTATTATAAGAAGATTCCGATGCCCTTAAAGCTTATGGGAAGAGTACTTCGGCTGTTTGGGCCGTTGATGTAAAAAGCGATATAAAAACTCCTGCAAGGATACGCGTTTGGCGTTTCCAGCAGGAGTTTATTAATGAGTTTCTAGCCCATTATAACTGTTACATCGTAGGAGGCCTTTCCCTTTATATAGGGGATGACACATCCTTTTATCGGAATCCCGTCCACATAAATTTGCTTTACCCCTTTTTCCGCATTGTCTGGGTTTTGAACTTTGATCGTATAATTGCCTTCGCGGAATTGTCTGGTCAGCTCGAAATCTCCGAAGTTCTTCGGAACACAGGGATCGATGGAAAGTCCCGTGTGAGTTGGATACAAGCCTAAAATATATTGTGATATATTGACAAAGGTCCAAGCGGCAGTACCGGTCAGCCAGCTGTTCTTCGCTTCGCCATGGAATTTCGCATCGCGTCCGGCGACCATCTGCGCATATACATAAGGCTCCGTTCTGTGAATCTCGCTGATTTCTTCAACATAAGCAGGGCAAGTCTTCCGATAGATTTCAAAAGCGCGGTCTCCGCGTCCTATTACCGTCTCAGCAATGGAGACCCAAGGGTTATTGTGGCAGAAGATACCCGCGTTCTCTTTGTAGCCCGGAGGATAAGAGGAAACCTCTCCCAGCTCCAGATGATATTTCGTATAAGCCGGCTGCAGAATCATAACGCCGTATTCGGTATCCAGCTTTTCTTTTACGGAATCCAAAGCTTTTTTCGCCAATCCTTCTTTTATGCCGACTCCGGCAAGGGAGCAAAAGCCCTGAGGCTCTATGAAGATCTGTCCCTCTTCGCATTCCCTGGAACCGACCTTATTGCTGTAGGCATCGTAAGCGCGGATAAACCATTCGCCATCCCAGCCATCTTTTAAAATTGCCTCGTTCATGAGCCTGACTTCTTTTCTGGCCCTTTCCGCTTCTGTGGGCATTCCCATCAATTCACAAAGCTGTGCGTATTCTTCGCCATATTTAACGAACATGCCGGCAATAAATATGGACTCAGCCACAGGCCCTTCACTGGGGCCGAAGGTCTGGAAAGACTCTCCGGGATGCTCGGAAAAGCAATTCAGGTTCAGACAGTCGTTCCAATCGGCACGTCCGATCAGAGGCAGATTGTGAGGTCCCTTGTGTGTTACGATGTAATCTAACGAGCGCCTTAAATGTTCCATGAGCGGTGCCGCAACGGAAGCGTCGTTATCGAAGGGCACCATTTCGGTCAATATGGAAACGTCTCCCGTTTCCCGGACATAAGCGCTTGTTCCTGCGATGAGCCATAACGGATCGTCATTGAATCCGCTGCCGATGTCGGAATTACCCTTCTTTGTAAGGGGCTGATACTGATGATATGCGCTTCCGTCCTGGAACTGGGTAGAAGCGATATCGATAATCCTTTCTCGTGCACGGTCGGGAATGAGATGAACGAAACCGAGAAGATCCTGACAGGAATCGCGGAAGCCCATACCCCTTCCGATACCGGATTCATAATAGGATGCGGAACGGGACATGTTGAAGGTTATCATACACTGATATTGGTTCCAGATATTTACCATACGGTCCACTTTATCGTTCGCGGACTTGACCGTATATTTGGAAAGCAGACCATCCCAATAGCTGTTCAACTGAGCAAAGGCATTATCCACATCCTCGTCCGTTTGATACCTGGACAGCATTTCATCTGCCGGCTTCTTATTGATTATCCCATGAGCCTCCCATTTTTCATCCTGTGGATTTTCCAGATAGCCGAGTACAAAGACGAAGGATTTCGTCTCGCCGGGCTGCAAGGAAAGATTGAGCTGGTGAGCAGCTATGGGAGACCAGCCGCTGGCGATGGAACCTGTACATGCGCCGTTTTCTACCGCCAAGGGTGCGTCGGCACCGCGGTAAGCGCCCAAGAAATCATCGCGGCTCGTATCGAAGCCGTCGATTTCTGAGTTCACAGAGTAAACGGCGTAGTGATTCCGGCGTTCTCTGTATTCTGTTTTATGATAAATCGTGGAGCCAACGACCTCCACTTCTCCGATGCTCAAATTGCGCTGGAAGTTCTTCATATCGTCATCTGCGTTCCAAAGGCACCATTCCACATATGAGAAGAGCGAAAGCGTCTTCACGGAAGAGGAATTGTTGGTCAGCTTAAGCGAACTGATCTCGCAATTATCGGTCAGGGGAACAAAGCTAAGAACCTGAGCCTGTACATTGTTCTTGGATGAAGTAAAACGGCTGTATCCAATGCCGTGACGGCATTCATAGGAATCCAGCTCGGTCTTTGAAGGCTGCCAGCCGGGATTCCATATAGTATCGCCATCCTTAATAAAAAAGTATTTACCGTTTACGTCGCCGGGAACATCGTTGTAACGATATCTGGTAAGGCGTAAAAGCTTCGCGTCTTTATAAAATGAGTATCCGCCGCAGGTATTGGAAATAATGCTGAAAAACTCATTGCATCCAAGATAGTTAATCCACGGAAGGGGCGTCCTCGGGGTTGTAATGACGTACTCCTTCTTGCTATCGTCAAAAAATCCAAATTTCATAATAACTCCTATCTGTGTGATTTAACACACGTATAAATCAGGATGTTGAAAAAATCTTTTGATTTTCAACCTATCCTCCCTATCCTAATAAGTAAGAGCATAAAATATAAATCCATCATGTTTAAAACCGCTTTGAATTCTAAATATATGTACGAAAACAATTAATGACAGCAAAAATACCTCTTAAAAATGCATTATAGAAAACGATTAAGTAAAAGTCAAGTAAAAGACAAAATTCTTCGCGAATTAAATTATACAGAATATATTTTTATAATGCAAGACGAAACCGCGTAAAATATCAGTAAAATTAAGGTTTTTTTATTTGCGTGCAAAAAATGTCTTAAAAAACATAAATTTGTCGACTGTACGAAAACGATTTAAAAAACAATTGTCTCAAACGCATTATATAGAAGAAAAAGAAATCATAATTGTGCAAAAGCTTGAAAAAATTATATTTAAAACTGTTTAAAACTCACAAAAGTATAAAAAATGAACAAAACAAATAAAAAAACTCTTGAAAAAATATAAAAAGTGTTATACACTGAAAATACGAAAACGATTAAGTGATTCAAAACACTCATCTCTATAACAGATGTTTGGTTGGAGTTTTGGATAAGATAAGTTATAATATTCTATAAACGGCAAGGACCGAACTTCTAATAAATGGAGGGAGTAAGTGACATGGTGTCAATGAAAGATATTTCGGTAGCATGTGGGGTATCGGTAGCGACGGTAAGCAAGGCGCTGAATAACCATAGCGATATCGGAGAAGAGACGAAAGAGCATATTAGAAAGGCCGCCAAGGAAATGGGGTACTTCCCCAACTCGGCAGCAAAGGCTTTGAAGACAAACCGTACATATAATTTGGGAGTGCTTTTTGTAGATGATGATCAAAGCGGTTTGAAGCATGACTACTTCGCATACGTTTTAGACAGTTTTAAGAGGACGGCGGAGCAGAGAGGGTATGATATGACCTTCATTAACTGCTGTAAGACCAGAACGAACAAGATGTCTTACCTGGAGCATGCGATGTATCGGGGCTTTGACGGCGTGGCAATAGCTTGTATCGATTTCTATGATCCGGAGGTCGTGGAGTTAGTCAGAAGCGATATTCCGGTAGTGACCATTGACCACTTGTTCAATAATAGAATTGCAATCATTTCAGACAACGTGAAGGGAATGAAGGATTTACTTACTTTCGTATACAGTAAAGGGCATAGGCGTATTGCTTACATCCACGGTATGGACTCGGCGGTAACGCAAAGCCGGTTGTCTTCCTTTTATAAGACGGCGGAGGAGCTTGGACTGGAAGTTCCGGATGAATACATAAAAGAGGCCGCATACAGGGATACGAAGGGTTCTTTCACACAGACGCAGGAGCTTCTGGATTTACCCACCCCCCCGACTTGCATCTTATATCCTGATGATTTTGCCAGTTTCGGAGGAATCAACGCTATTACGGAGAGAGGACTTAGCATTCCTCAGGACATTTCCATAGCGGGGTACGATGGAATAAGGATTGGGAGGCATTTGGAGCCGCAGCTTACAACTTTGCGTCAGGACACTGAACAGGTAGGAGCAAAGGCGGCAGAAAGTCTGGTCAACCTGATAGAGCATCCGAAGACGACGCTGATTCAGCAGGTCGTGGTGGAAGGAGAAGTTTTTGAAGGAAGATCGGTAGGAATAATAATTTAGGCATTTTTGCTGTGAGAAATATAATCGCTAAATCATGATATTTATTTCACAGCAATTATATAAATGCAACCAAACAACACACCTATTATTAAACTAACTCAAAGGGAGGAAATGTAAATGAAAAAAAGAGTACTCAGTGCTTTGCTTTCTGTAACCATGGTAGCTAGTCTACTTGCAGGCTGCGGCGGAAGCACAACAACAACTACAACGGAAGCGCCTGCAGAAGAAGCGGCACCGGCAGCAGAAGAAGCTGCACCTGCAGATGAAGCAGCGCCGGCAGACGATGCGGCAGCATCTGCGGATAAGTTCTATATCTATTCATGGAATACGGAACTTGGCGAAAGATTGGAATATGTTTATGAAGCATATCCGGAAATCAAAGACAGAGTTGAATATGTAAACGTTGGTGACTCCGCAATTTATCAGGAGAAAATTGACCAGCTGTTACAGACGCCTGATGCAGCAGACTATCCGGATCTCATCGCTTTCGAAGCAGGCTACATTATGAAATACACGAACAGCGATTACACTATTCCGGTAACGGACTGCGGTCTTACGGATGCTGATTTAGCTGAAATGTATCCTTACACGATTACTATCGCAACGGACCAGAGAGATAACTCCTTAAAGGGCGTTTCATGGCAGAGCTGCCCCGGTTCCTTTATCTACAGAACTGACCTTGCAGAATCATTGCTCGGAGTAAAGACTCCCGAAGAAATGCAGGCCAAGATCGGTACCTGGGAAGACTTCCTCGATACAGCCAGAGAAGTTAAGGAAAAATCCGGCGATGCAACGAGAATGCTTTCCTCTAACGGCGACGTAGTTAATGCATTCATGTCCAATAAGACTCAGCCTTGGGTTGACAAAGAAGGCGTTTTCCATATGGACGATGCAATGCTTCAGTATCTTGATGTTGTTAAGACATTAGAGCAGGAAGACTTAACACAGAAGACTACACAGTGGTCTGAAGAGTGGAATGCAGGACCTTCCGGTGATTCCGTATTCGGTTATTTCGGATGTACATGGTTCTTGCACTGGACAATCAAAGCTAACTGCGGCGGAGAAAAAGTTGGCGAAGGTACTTACGGACTTTGGAACATGACTCAGGGACCGGCTCCTTATTACTGGGGCGGAACATGGCTTGGCGCAACGGCAGGCTGCTCCGATACAGCTTTAGCGGGACAGATCATGAAAGCTCTTTGTACTGATACTGAAATTATGACGAAAATGTCCGAAGAAACCCTTGATTATGTAAATAACAAGGCGGCTATGAAGACGTTATCCGATGCAGGCAAAGGCGCATATGACTTCCTCGGCGGTCAGGACTTCATCGCTGTATTCTCTCCTCTTGCTGAAGACGTAGACGTATCCTGGATGAGCGCATATGACCAGAAGGTTAATGAGCTTCTCGATACACAGGTTACGGAATTCTCCTTAGGCAACAAAGATAAGGATGCGGCAGTTGCAGATTTCAAAGCGGCAGTTGCAGAAGCTTACCCGGCTGTAACAGTAGAATAAGTTGTGAAATAGATTCCTAATAAGAAGTTTGAATTCTGTACCGGCTTACTCAGCCGGTACAGATATTCTTGGGATAATTTTTTATATAATGACGCTCGCCGGCATAACGGCATAGATGTTTGACAAGGTTTTATTGCTAAACGAATAAAGAATGATAAAATCGTGTCCAATGCCTATGCAGGAATGCAAAGGCAGAAATAAAGGGCATCACAAATAAAAATAATAAGGAAAGAGGATGTGAAGATAATGGCAAAACCTGCAAAACAAAAGCGCAAGACAGTGGAATACAGCAGATACGGTTATTACTTTATTGCTCCGTTTTTTATTGTATTTGCAATATTTCAGTTATGGCCACTGATTTATACGATTGGTTTGGCTTTTTGTGAAAACTACACCGATACGATGTTCAACGTAGAAGTAGGTCCGGTGTTCAACGGAATTGAAAACTTTAAAACAGTATTCATCGGCAAAGACGGTACTCTGTTCAATACATATACGTTTCAGTCTTTATGGAATACCATTATAATGTGGCTTTTGAACTTCATTCCGCAGATACTTCTGGCGCTTATACTGGCGGTATGGTTTACGGATACACGTGTGAAGATGAAAGCGCAAGGCGCATATAAGATTATGACCTTTATGCCTAATATCATTACGGCTGCTACGATTTCCGTATTATTCTACAGCTTGTTTAACTATCCTAACGGACCGGTCAACCAGTTCCTTCTGGAATCCGGCCTCCTATCTCAGCCATATAGATTCTTTCAGCAGAAATGGGCAACGAGAGGGATTATATCCTTTATCAATTTCTGGATGTGGTATGGAAATACGATGGTCGTTTTGACTGCCGGCGTGCTCGGTATCAGCCCTTCCCTTTTTGAAGCGGCGAGAGTGGACGGAGCATCGAGTTTCCAGATATTCAAAAAGATTACGTTACCGTTGCTTCGTCCGATTTTGTTGTTCACGCTTGTGAACTCCGCAATCGGCGGCTTGCAGATGTACGATATTCCTAAGCTTCTTACTACCAGCGGATACGGAGATCCTGATTATACGACGAGAACGATTACTATGTACATGCGAGAACTGGCCTTTACCGGTGCAAAGCAGATGGGTAAGGCATCAGCGACCTCTGTTGTACTGTTTGTTGTAACCTTGTTCTTCAGCTTGATCCTCTTCTATATTATGCGGGATAAGGATGCGATAAGGGAGCGAAAGCAAAACAAAGCAATACAGAAAGAGATAGCAAGAAAGGGGGCGAAGTAATATGGCGACAAATACTTCTCAGGCAACCACCAAAGTGAAGGATAGCGCTCATGCGAGAATCATAGGAGCTTCCATATTCAGAAATGCTGTTTGTATTTTTCTTTGCTTCTTAAGCCTGATTCCCTTCTGGATCATGTTGGTAAATGCGACAAGATCCAGTACGGATATTCAGATGGCATTTTCACTCATTCCTTCGACACATATTTTTGAGAACTTCCAGAAGCTGCTGTATCAGGCCAATCAAAATGTGCCTTTATACAGATATATGGTAAACAGTTTTATTATCGCAGGATTTAGTACTGTTCTGTCGGTATATTTCTCTACGGCAACGGCATATGGCGTAACCGTTTATAGATTTAAAGGAAGCCAGTTCGCATGGGCATTCATCATGGCGATCATGATGATTCCTACGCAGGTATCCTCTATCGGTTTCTTCCGTTTCATGTACAATCTGGGACTGAGCAACAATTACATACCGCTTATTATCCCGGCAATCGCGGCTCCTGCGACGGTATTCTTTATGAGACAGTACATGTTGAGTGCGCTGCCTCTGGAAATTATCGATGCGGCAAGAATCGACGGCTCTGCAGAATTCAAGACCTTCAATACGATTGCCGTACCTCTTATGAAGCCGGCGGTTGCGACCCAGGCGATTTTCGTATTCATAGCATCGTGGAATAACTTCTATACGCCATCCATGCTGTTGTCATCCCAGAAATTATATACTCTGCCGATGTTCGTGCAGTTGATGAGAGGGGAACGTTTCCGTTCTGATTACGGTATTATTTATGTAGGACTGGTAATTACAATTTTACCTATATTTATCGTATACTTCGCTTTGTCCAAGTATATTATTGCAGGTGTTGCATTGGGCGGTGTGAAGGAGTAACAAGTTTTATATATAGGAAAGATTTATTTTATAAAAATGTAATTTGACGAAATTAGAAATCTCCACTATCATGAAAGTGATGTGGAGATTTTTTATGTAAGATGAAATACACTTATGGAAGAAGAGGGATTATGACGAGAAACGAATTTATTGATACTTTGCAGAGAGCATTAGCCGGCAACCTGAACAGCAGCTCTGTAAATGAGAATATAAGATATTATCAGGATTATATCGATGTGCAGATCCGTTTAGGGCAGAGCGAAGAGGAGGTTATAGCGAGCCTGGGAGATCCAAGGCTTCTGGCCAAGACCATTACAGAGGCCGGTAAGCTGGAAGGGTGCAGCGGATATCAGGAATACGATGAGGTCTATGAAGAGGGTTATGAGGAGAAGGAGCGAAGCGGGTTTGGCGGAAAGGCGTATCATATGCCGGGATGGCTGTTAGGGCTTATTGTAGCAGTTATATTGATATTTGTAATAGGAATAGTGGGCTCCGTTTTATCCGTACTTCTTCCTATTATAATACCGCTTTTATGTGTGGTGTTGCTCGTCCGTTTTTTGCGAAGCAGGTAACTGCTTTGCAAGGGGACGGGCATTTTTTTCGCCGGTTGGATATCTTTTGGCTTGCTGTAGGAAATTCGGTGCCCCAAATGGCCGTATATAAAGAAAAATAAAAAGCAGCAGAGCGTCAGAAAGGGTCTGACGCTCTACATGAGGGGAGTATAAATAATTAATATAAGGGTCTGTAAATAGAAATGATGAAGGGTTATTTCTATTTACGTATGTAATTATAACACGAATTTTGAAAAAAGCAATACCAAAATAGTACCAAAGTCCTACAAAGTTTTTGTGCAATTTGAATAAAAAAATAGTACCAAAGTCCTACAAATGAATATGAATACTTTCTTATATAACATGACATACTACTTTTGTAACAAAAACTTATCAGGAGGAATTAAACATGTCTAAAAACGATTACAACCAAAACAGCGACAGGCAGAGTCAGGAAAACAAGTCCAATACCAGCAACAAACAGAACCAGAATCAGAAGAACAGCAATAACAGTAACAACAGTAATAACAATAGTTCAAACAACAATCAGAAAAACAGCAACTATTAAAGCGGTTCTGGAATAGGAAGGGCATCGGAAGATGTCCTTTTTAATTTCATAAGAAAGACCTTGTTACGTTGCAGTAGTAAAGTTCCGGTTTCCTATGAAATAAAAGCACTCCGTGCAGGATGCGCAGCTTCGCGCGAGGAACAAAAGCTGTGCTGCCGAGATATTTTAGCGCGCGAGCGCGCGAAGCACACTTTTGTTCTGTAACAGGAAAGTGTATTTTACCTGATTTAAACTAAGAAGGAGAAGAAGCCATGATGAGTAAAAGAAGCATGTACAGACAATTGGAGAAGGATTGTGAGGCAATTAGGAAGCAGACGAACCGGCTTGCGAAAGGCAATCTGGATATCGATAAAATTGAGGCTGGGGAGGAGCATCTTCAAAGAGTGAGCGAGGATATTAACGACATTGCTAACGTATTGAACGAATACATAGCGGAGATATCCGGAGTTCTCTCCCACCTGTCGGTAGGCGATTTGCTCGTTCAGATGTCGGATACTGCGAAATTTTACGGAGATTTTATTCCGATAAAAG
>JAEWPN010000255.1 GCA_023399455.1 Bacillota bacterium | reverse complement strand
AAGACGGAGGAAGTATGAAAAAAATAGCAGTATATGGAAAGGGAGGTATTGGAAAGTCTACAACAGTTTCCAATATGGCAGCGGCGATGTCCGCTATGGGATATACCGTAATGCAGATCGGATGTGATCCCAAAGCAGATTCTACGAGAAATCTGACAGGAGGAAAAAATATCGCGACAGTGCTCGATACTCTGCGTACCAAGGAAAATGCAGCACTGGAAGATTTTGTGGTGAAAAGCAGCAGCGGTGTATACTGTGTGGAATCAGGAGGTCCTGTTCCGGGGGTAGGCTGCGCGGGAAGAGGGATTATCACGGCTTTTGAGAAGCTGAATGAATTGCATGCATACGAGGTATATGCGCCTGACATCGTTTTGTATGATGTTCTGGGCGATGTGGTCTGCGGAGGTTTTGCGATGCCGATCAGAGGAGGATATGCGGATGAAGTGTATATTGTAACCTCAGGAGAGATGATGTCATTGTATGCGGCATCCAATATTGCCCATGCTGTGAAAAGCTTTGGCAGCAGAGGATATGCATCATTAAAGGGGCTGATTCTGAATGCCAAAAATATTCTGGAGGAGGAAGCGCTGGTGCAAAGAGCTGCGGACGAAATCGGTACAAAAGTCATACATAAAATGCCGAGAGATCCAGTCGTTCAAAAAGCGGAGGAACTTGGTTTGACCGTAGTGGAAGCGTTCCCTGAATCCTCCATGGCAGAAGAATATAAGGCACTGGCAGTGCAGATGCTGGAGGTGGAGCAATGAAGGACGCTTTTAGACATCTGAAGCCGTTATCGGAGATTAGAAATAATGCGGGAATTCCCTTTTTGACACCGGATGTCGCGCCGGGGACCCATTGCCCGATGAGGATGGCATCCGTAATTTGTGAAGAGATTGAGGGGTTATCCTCACTGTTGGTAGGTATGCCGGAATGCACAACTTATTCCAGGATGTTCAGTCAGTCGGCACAGGGAAGGAAAGGGGAACTCCACTGGCTGTACGTTCTTGACTCCAGAGAAATTGTATTCGGATGCCGGGACGGATTAATAGAAGCTGTCAGAAAAATGGAAGAAAAAGGTGCAAAGGATATTCTGGTAATCGGAACCTGTATTCCGGATCTGATAGGAGAAGACTTTGAGAGCATCGCATATGAATTAGAGGCTGAGACAAATAGTAAGACAGCCTGTATTCTGCTAGAGCAGTTCAAGAATATCAGTTACCCTGCAGGTTCCTATAAGACGATGGAAGCATTGGTTATGCTGATGCAGCCCAAGCAGAGAAATCAGAGAAGCGTTAATGTGCTTGGCAGGTCACCGAAGGAGGAGCATAGTCCGAAACCCAGGCTTTTTGCATATCTTGAAGAGTCGGGCTATCAGCTCCGTTATCTTGGTCCCAAATCTTCCATGGAAGAGATAAAAGAAGCCCCGGATGCGGTATTAAATATTGTAGTCTCTCCCTATACCCTGCCTATGGCGCGGAAAATGGAGCAGAAGTTCGGCATCGAGTGTGTCGCTTTGCAGGAGATCTACGATACGCCAGGTATTGAACAAGCGTATCGGAGGGTGGAAGATATCCTGGGATGCCGGATTGTATGTATGTTTAGAGAGGATGAACAGGCATTGAGGATGAAGGAGGAAGCGGCAGGGAAATTACTCCGTGATAAACGATTCCTGATGACCCTGAGGGTGGACCTGCCGATTCCTCTGACCGGTTATTTGATACAGCAGTTTGGAATGTACCCGGTTTTGCTTCATCTTGAGGAATTCTACCCGGAGGATCATCGATATGTATCTGAAATTAAAAAACTTGGATATGATCCTCTTGTGTGCAGGATTGTCAATGAATCCGGAGCATATGGATTATTGGAGAAATTATCTCCGGATCTTGGGATCGGTTATTTACCGGATGCTGAGAAGTGTGTGACATGGGTGGATAATATGCTTGATTTCTACGGGATGATTGGCTATGAGCGGACAATGGCAATACTGGACCGGATCATGGGGGCATTGGATCAGAATAAAGGAGAGGAGGGAGAATGCCATGGGCTTGCATAGATTTAAACCGGTTCCATCCGGACGGATGGGTGTATTATGGACGCTGGCAACAATCAGGGATGCCGCAGTGATTGAATTCGGGTGTATGGGACACATGCTGTATGCGGGAACATCTTTAAAACGCATAGGGATTCAGGATGCATGCAGGCTTTATTCCACGCATTTGAATGAGTCGGATATTTCTATGGGAGATACCTCGCGTCTGGAAAAGGTAATTGAGACCGTGATAAAGGAGATAAACCCGCGGGTTATTTTTCTTACACCTTCCGCGGTCCCGGAGGTGATCGGCATCGATCTGCACGGCTTTTGCAGACAGGTTCAGGCGAGATTTCCAGATAACCGGCTAATCGTATTGGGAAGCGGAGGTTTTGACAAGCAGCTGCATGACGGTGTGAGAGAAACGCTGACCACGCTGGTGAAAGAGCTGACCGGATCTTCCGGTCTGACTCCGAACAGAACATACAACCTGATTGGCTCCTGTGCGGACCTGTTTCGCTTTCAGGAAGACAAAGAAGAGCTGGTGCGCCTGCTTAGGGAGACATTTCAGATGGAACCTCTTTGCATTTTGTCGTCCGATACGGAAATTGCCGGAATAGAGCAGATGGGCTCTGCACATATCAATCTGGTGATCCGCCGGGAAGGGAAGGAAGCTGCGCGGGAACTGTATAAAAGATTTGGGACGCCTTATGTATGCGGCAGACCATATGGCGTAAAGGGTACTACGGCGTGGCTGGAAGAAATTGCCGAGGTGATCGGATACGAAGGCAGCCGGGAGTTTATCCGGAAGGAGGAGCAGTTTGTATGGTCCAGATACCGTACCGTTTCGCCTAATTTTCAGAGGCTGCTTCGGTCGGAGCCGGAGAACCTTGCCCTGTCACTAGGCGGACATATAGATGTAGTAAAGGGGATTCTTGAATTTGGCTGTACGGAATTATTCTTCCCGCAGGCCAGGTGCTGGTGTGACAGTCCGGCAATGGAAGAGGAGGGAATTCCGTATCTGAAAGAGGAAGAATGGATCGAAGTGATCGAAGGGCATGATAAGGGATTGCTGATGTGCAGCGCGGAGGCATTGGAATGGGGTGGGAAAAAGACGGAACTTCAGATATCAAATCCGGATCTCAAATGGCGTCTGTACCCATTTGAACCGCCGTTTGTCGGATACCGGGGAGCTCTGAATCTGATTAACCTATGGATAAATTCCTGTGAAGCATGATAAAAATTACAATTTATTCAGGACAGCAGACAATTTGTTTGCTGTCCTTTTTTGGCAGCATGTCTTCTTAATAGATTGCCAATGTGGTTACGCGACCACATATTATACAATGGACATAAATGAGTTTATTCTATATAATTTTATCATACAAGATGGCATAAGCGACAAAAGAATATGAAAAAACAAGGTAAAAATATACAAAATACATAAATTGGAAAATGGCGAAAAATGTGGAAGCGAGCAGAAAAACAGTGCGGCAGAGGAGAATGCAGCATGGTAACGAGAAAAGATATTGCACAGCGTGCAGGCGTATCAGTGTCCGTTGTTTCGAGGGCACTCAATAACAGCGGATATGTAGAAGAGGAAAAAAAAAGAAAGATTCTGATGATCGCAGAGCAAATGGGATACCATCCGAATCCGGTAGCCATGTCATTGATGACACAGAGGACAAAACAGATTCTTTTCTATTGCAGGGAATTGGAAAACGCATTCAATATTGAAGTATATGAAGGAATGCTGGAGGTGGCGAAGAAGCATGATTACATGGTGGTGGTTCATGGCAAGCTGGATTTTAAAAGTGTGAGGAGCATTATGGTAGACGGGCTGATCCTTCCAAGCGAGAAGATAACGGATGTTTATTTAAAGGGGGCCGGAAAGAATTATAATCTGCCGGTAGTCAGTGCGTCCTATGGAGATTCCATTTCTTTTGTAAAATCGGTACCGGTAGTGGAATGTGATCTGTGGGAAGGAACGCGGATGATACTGCAGTATTTGTGGGACAGAGGGCATCGTAAGATTGCGATGATTATGCCCTATGAACTGGAGAATTCCAATGCAAGAACTTGTGCCTATAAGGAATTTATGCAGTATGAGCTGGGAGAGAAGATTAGGGAATATTACTTTGGAATCAGCAAGAGAGGGCTTATTAATGACGAACGTGTAATGAATTTCATGGAAGAGAAGATTCAGGATAACATTACAATACCGGAAGATTTTTTTGGAAAGGGTATGCTGGCGGCAGAGATTTTCCGGGAGAGGAAATGTGATGCTACTGCGGCGCTCTGCTTTAATGATGATATGGCACTTGGTTTTTACAGAGGGCTTAAGAAGCTGGGATATGGAATTCCTGAAGATGTATCCATCGTAGGCATTGATGGAATATATGCCAGGAAATATGCGGATCTTTTTCTGACCTCGCTGAAGTTAAACCCTAGAATGCAGGGAGCCAGATGTATGGAAGTGCTATTGGATGTCCTTCAAGGGAAAAAAGTAAAATACGTGACAAGGATTCCGCTTTGTGTTGAAGAAGGGGAAAGCGTTAGAACGATAGAAAGATGAAAAAACCGGAAGCATGCACGGTTTGAGTAATAGATAACTAGTCAACGGTTTTAAGGAGGTATTCGATGAAAAAGATAACGGTAAAAAAACTGATAGCCATGATGTTGAGTGTTGCTCTGTCGGCTTCTATGCTGGCGGGATGCAGAGGCAGCCAGAGCGCGGAGAGTACCGCGTCCGGTACTACAAGCAAAGAAGAGGGAGCAGCCATTGCGGAAGCGGTGGAGGCGGATCCGTCTTCTGTCTCAGGACATATCGAAGTAGGCGGCTGGCCCTCCGGCGACGATGGATTTGAAGCAGCGATGGCCGGCTTTAACGAGATATATCCGAATATTGAAGTGGAATTAGTATTTACAGATACGACTGCGCACCACCAGGCATTGCAGACAGCGCTGACCGCAGGGAGCGGGGCGCCCGATGTGGCAATGGTGGAAGGCGCCTACATCTCCCAGTACAGGGACAGCAGCGCATTGTGCGATCTGAATACGCTGGGCGCAGCAGATTTAAAAAATGATTTTGTAGAATTCAAATGGGATCAGGCAACGTCCTCGGACGGACAGAGGCTAGTAGCGATACCATGGGATCTGGGGCCCACCTTATACTATTATCGCACTGATGTTTTTGCCGAATGCGGACTGCCCACTGATCCGGATGAGGTTGCCGAACTGATGAGCACATGGGAAGGTGTACTGCAGGTCGCAGAGGCGGTTTCCATACCTGGTGAGAGATGGCTCCTGCCTTCTGCAGCCTATCCGTACCAGTGGATGTTCATCAATCGCGACTATTACGATGAGAAGCTGAATCTGAATCTGGAAAGAGAAGGAGATCTGGAATGTCTGCAGGCTTGTCTTGACATCCGTAATAACGGCTGGGATATGAATGTGGATATGTGGAGTGCTGAAGCCTATGCAGCATATTCGGCCGGCACCTGCGTATCGGTAGCAGCCGGTTCCTGGTTCTCCGGTTTCTTAAAAACGGATATTGACCCGGACGGTGCCGGACACTGGGGCGCTGCCTCTCTTCCGGGAGGTCTGCCGTCTACCAACTGGGGAGGATCTTTCCTTGTCATACCGGAGCAGTCACAGAATAAGGAAGCAGCATGGGCCTTCATCAAATATATGCTGGCAACCACAGAAGGACAGAATGCAATGTTCAAGGCCGTTGATTATTTCCCGGCTTATACGCCTGCCTGGGATGCAGCTCCTGAGCTGTATACCAAAGGGGATGATTACTTCGGAGGGCAGGCACCGAATGCGCTTGCAGCCCAAATTGCGGCAGAAGTACCGGTCGTGAACAATACGATCATGGATACGACGGCGGAAGGATATCTGTACAGTTCCTTCAATGCCGGGGCCGAAGCGGGAGAGACGCCGGAGCAGATCAGGGAGCGTCTCGGCAAGGACATCACGGCAGCTTGTGCGGAATTAAAGGAACAGCAGATACAGACGCTGAAAGATGCCGGAGCCTGGGAAGAATAGAGAGTGGTAAAGTACAGGTAAAGAGCTGTCGGATATAATGAGAATGGCCGGATGAAGGGTCCGGCCATTTCTATTACGGATTGGCGGCACACAATCGGATTAGGAAAGGAAGAGAAATGTGAAGGAAAATAAGAAAAAAGGCTTTGTGAAGACGTTGAAAACATATCGGGTAGCCTATGTTTACATAGCACCGTTTTATATACTGTTCCTCATTTTTGGTCTATTCCCGATGGCGGCTGGCTTTGCACTGAGCTTCTTCCGCTGGGATGGACTCGGAGCCATGCACTTTCTGGGGTTAGGAAATTACTTTAACCTGTTTCAGGATCCGCTGTTCTGGAGGGCGTTGTCCAATACGCTGCTCATCGGCATTATTGCGCATATCCCTATCCTGTTAGGGGGACTGGTATTGGCGTATATTTTGAATTCCAAGCTGGTCAGGGGACAGAACATTTTCAAGACAATTTATTTCATGCCCATGGTGACCAGTTCCGTTGCAATTTCCATCATCTTTCAGAATCTGTTTGGAAATAATTACGGACTGATCAATTATCTTTTAAGTTTTTTCGGAGAAGAGCCGGTAAACTGGCTTGCCGGAGACGGCTCGCTGATTCGTGTGGCCGTTATCATTATGTTTGCCTGGAAATGGGTTGGCTGGAATATGGTCATCTATCTGGCCGGAATGCAGGGAATCAGCAATGATATTTATGAAGCGGCACGGATTGACGGGGCGAATCATGGAAAACTGGTATTTTCTATCGTAATACCGCTTTTGAAGCCAATCATACTGTTTACATTGATCCAGTCCAGCATCGGTATGTTCAGTTTATTTACCGAGCCTTTCATCCTGACCGGAAGTAATTGGAGCGGCGGACCGAACAACGGCGGACTGACACTTATGATGTATTTGCTCAATAAAGCGCCTCAGGGTGGAAATGCCTATGGTTACGCATCCTCGATTGCTTATGTGATCACGCTTATCATCGTCATAATTTCAGTGATTTTGACCAAAGTGACAGAAGAGAAGGATGCTGTAAAGAGAAGAGGAGGGAGATAGCTTATGAAAACACTTTTAATCATGATCGCTGTAACAGCTGCTGTTTTAATCCTTTTATCTGTGATACATCCGATAGGAAAGAAAATTTCCCTTTATTTTATTCTGGGATTGATTGCACTTATTATGCTGCTTCCGTTTTATATGATGTTCGTCATGTCGACTCTTTCTACGAACGAAATATATTCCTTCCCGCCAATCGTGCAGTTTGGAAGCAATTTGATGACTAATTTCAAAAATATGACGGCGGCGGTCAATCTTCCGAGGGCTTTTTTGAACAGCTGTATCGTTACTTTTTCCTATACGTTTCTGGTGCTGCTCTTTTGCTCTATCGGAGGCTACGCATTTTCGGTCTATGATTTTCCGGGAAAAAACAAGCTGTTTGCCATCCTGCTCGGAACGATGATGGTCCCGGCTACGGCAGGTATAATCCCGTGGTTTATTATGATGAGTAAATTCGGATGGGTAAACAGCTATTATGCCTTGATCATTCCCGGCTGTGCCAATGCCTTTGGTATTTTCTGGATGAGACAGTATTGTCAGAACAATGTTCCCAAATCACTGATGGAGGCAGCGCGGATTGACGGCTGCAGTGAGTGGCTGATTTTCTTCCGGGTAATCGCGCCTATTCTGAAGCCGGCTTATGCGTCACTTGGAATAATGCAGTTTGTCAATATGTGGAATGAATTCATGCAGGCGCTGATTATCCTGCGTAAGGAGAAGCTGTATACGCTGCCGCTTCTGCTTCGTGCCATGGTATCGGATCGGGGGACGGATTACGGGGCATTGATGCTCGCAAGTACCTGTGCGGTACTGCCTCTTCTCATTTGCTTTTTATGTGCTTCAAAATTTTTTATGGATGGCCTTACAGCAGGTGCGGTAAAAGAATAACGGCTGCAGAAACATAGCGATGAAACGAAAAGAAAGGAGAATATTTATGAGTATGATTCTGGAAGGGGACAGACTGGTTCTTGGAACCTGTTATTATCCGGAGCATTGGCCGGAAAATTTATGGGAGGAAGATCTGCGGAGAATGCTTGAGACAGGGATTGAGGTCGTACGGATTGCCGAGTTCGCATGGAGCAAGGTAGAGTTAACGGAGGGAACATATTCGTTTGATTTCTTTGACCGGTTCCTGGATCTGGCGGAGAAAGTGGGGATGAAAGTAATTTTCTGTACGCCCACAGCGACACCTCCGGCCTGGCTGACGGAGAAATATCCTGAGGTATTGAATGCGGATATGAACGGAGTGCTTTACCGCCACGGTGCAAGAAGGCACTATAATTATAATTCTCCGGTTTATCAGGAGAAAGCCGGGAAGATCACGACGGAACTGGCAGTACATTATGGCTCCAGAAAATGTATCATCGGATGGCAGATCGACAACGAGATCAACTGTGAGAAAAACGTCTTTTATTCCGAAAGCGATACAAAGGCATTTCGTCTTTTTCTTAAGGAAAAATATAATACGCTTGAGGGATTGAACGAGGCATGGGGCACAGCCTTCTGGAACCAGACCTATACGGACTGGGAGGAGGTGCATCTGCCAAGGCCCACCAACAGTAATTCAACCAATCCTCATGAGATGCTGGATTACCTCAGATTTATATCGGCCAGTGCAAGAAAGTTTGTCAAAAGACAAAGTGAAATAATACGTTTACATAAAAAACCAGAAGATTTCGTTACCACCAATGGGATTTTCGGACATCTGGATAATCATGAGATGGCGGATGAAAGCCTGGACTTCATGACCTACGATTCCTATCCGAACTTTGCCTATTGTCTGGACATGTACGAAGATGGTGAGGGAAAGCTGCGCGATAGAAAGTGGAGCCGGAATCTGACGGAAGTGCGTTCCATATCGCCGGTCTTTGGAATTATGGAACAGCAGTCCGGGGCCAATGGCTGGAATACGCATATGGAAGCGCCGGCGCCCAGGCCGGGACAGCTTACTCTGTGGACGCTGCAGTCCATTGCTCACGGAGCGGACTTTGTCAGCTATTTCAGATGGCGTACCTGTACCATGGGAACGGAGATTTACTGGCATGGTATTCTGGATTATTCCGGACGGGAGAATCGCCGGATCAAGGAAGTGCGTGAAGTACATGAAAAGATAAAGAAGCTGGGCATGGCAGCAGGCTCGGTGTATCAGGCACAGGTGGGCATACTGAAGGATTATGATAATGTGTGGGATGCGGAAGTGGATGCATGGCATCGGAGAGTGGAAAAGAGCAGTCAGGAAGCATTGTCTGCAGCGGCACAGAAGACGCATACTCCCTTTGATTATGTGTATTTGAAGGATGAAACGGAGTCGGAGAGACTGGCCAAATATAAGGTTCTCTTTTACCCGCATCCAACGCTTATTAATGAAAAACGGGCGGAAGTTCTGAAGAAATATGTGGCAGACGGAGGAACGCTTGTCTTTGGATGCAGAAGCGCTTATAAGGATATGACAGGAAAATGTGTGATGGCTAAGCTGCCGGGACTTCTGCGAGAACTGACCGGAACCGATATACTGGAGTATTCGTTCATTGCGCCGGACGCAGAAACTGTGAACGTGGACTGGGAGGGGAGCAGCTTTGCAGCCAGTGTCTTTACGGATTTACTGGAGCCCGTCGGAAATGCGGCAGAGTGTAAAGCGATATACACGACGGATTATTACGCGGGAGCAGGAGCGCTGATCAGTAACCGCTTTGGAAAGGGAGAGGCATGGTATTACGGTTCGGCTTGGAATGAGAGGTCCGCAAGAATCTTTCTTGAGAAGCTTGGTGTGGCAGCCCCCTATGCCGATGTGGTCACCGTGCCGGAATGTTGTGAAATTGCGGTAAGGAGCGGTGAGAAGGGATGCTGTATGTTCCTTTTGAATTACAAGAATGAGCCTATTGATATTACATTGCATAAAAAAGGAAAGGACCTTTATACGGGGCAGGAGATTATCGGCAGTCAGAAGCTGGAAGGCTATGGAACGATGGTAATCGAATTGCCGGAGTAAGGTAAGGGTGTTTAAGGAGCATGGACAGATTTTTATTTGGGGCGGCCTATTATGATGAATATATGCCCGTGGAGCGGCTGGAAGAGGATATGCGCCTGATGCGCGAGGCTGGCATCAATGTGATCCGGATTGCGGAATCCACTTGGGCCACGCAGGAGCCAGTTAGCGGAGAATTTGATTTCTCACACGTGGAGCGGGTACTGGAGGCGGCCGGAAGATATGACATCAGTGTCATAGTAGGGACGCCTACCTATGCCATTCCGCCCTGGCTTGCGTCCCAGAATCCCGAAATACTCGCCGTGACGGAACGGGGAAAGGAGAAATATGGGGCCAGACAGAATATGGACATTACAAGTCCTGCTTACCGTTATTATGCAGAGCGTATTATACGCAAGCTAATGGAATGCGTACAAAGGTACTCCAATGTTATCGGTTTTCAGCTGGATAATGAGACCAAACATTACCATACATCGGGGCCGAATGTACAACGTCTGTTCGTACGATATTTGAAGAAGACCTTTGGGGATATTGAAGAAATGAATCGAGAATTTGGCTTTTCCTACTGGAGCAACCGGGTGGATGCTTGGGAGAATGTGCCCGATCCAACAGGTTCCATTAACGGGAGCTTCCGGGCGGAATTCGAAAAATTCAGAAGGCAGCTCGTTACTGAATTTCTGGAATGGCAGAGCGGAATCGTCAGGGAATATATAAGACAGGGACAGTTCATCACCCATAATCTGGATTTCGAATGGCGCAATTATACTTATGGAGTGCAGGCAGAGGCAGATCATAAGAAGGCAGTGCAGTGCCTCGACATTGCAGGCTGCGATATCTATCATCTGACGCAGTCGAAACTGACCGGAAAGGAAATCGCATTCGGGGGAGACCTGGTGCGAAACTTAAAGCGCCGGAGTTATTTTGTACTGGAAACACAGGCACAAGGGCATGTGAACTGGACGCCTTATGACGGGCAGCTCCGGCTGCATGCGTTCAGCCATATAGCGAGCGGTGCTGCAGCTCTCATGTACTGGCACTGGCATTCGATTCATAATTCCTTTGAAACGTACTGGAAAGGGATATTGAGCCATGATCTGAAACCGAACAGGATCTACAGGGAGATATCAGGAATCGGTGCGGATATGGCGAGGATTGGTCCGTCGCTTATAAACTTGAAAAAGAAAAATCGCGCAGCGCTTTTAGTCAGCAATGAATCGCTGACCGGCCTGCGCGAATTCCCTCTGCCGGGAGGGGAGACGACATATAATGACGTGGTAAGGCGTTACTATGACGCTTTGTATGAAATGAATGTGGAATGTGATATTTTATTCCCGGAGGATGCAGAGTATTTCGAACAGTATGAGTTGCTGGTAGTTCCTGTACTTTATAGCGCGTCCACCAAGCTGCTAACGGCTTTGTCTGATTTTGCGGAGAGGGGCGGACATCTTGTGGCGGCCTTCCGCAGCGGCTTTGCCAACGAGTTCTTAACAGTAAGACATGAGGGGCAGCCCGCTGTCCTGCAGAAATGTCTGGGTATCCGGTATGACGAGTTTACACAGCCGGACGATGTATGGCTGGCGGATCAGGTCTATGCGGCAGCGGCAAAAGAATGCAGTGCCACGGTTTTTATGGAGCTTGTGGAAACGGAAGGCGCAGATGTACTGGCACACTATGACCATCCGTTCTGGGGCAGATATGCGGCTGTAACAGAGCATGCTTTTGGAAAAGGCATGGCAACTTATGTGGCATGTCTGACTACGCCTGCTTACACGAAGGAAATTTTAAAAAGAGTACTGGAACAGACCGGAATATGGGGAATAGAGCAACAAGCAGCTTTTCCGGTCATCATACGAAACGGTGTGAATGAAACCGGCAGAAAGGTGCACTTTTACCTGAATTATTCAGAAAAAGAGATCAGGCAGCCTTATCTGCATGGAGATGGAAAGGAACTTTTGAAAGAGGAAAGTGTGAAAAACGGACAGACTCTTGTATTGGAAGCGTGGGGAATTCGGATCGTTGTGGAATCCGAAGCCTGAATGCAGTAATAAAAATTAAAAATGAGTCGTCCGGAACAGATTTCCGGCCGGCTTCAGACTGTCAAAAAAGTCGGCAAAAGCCGACTTTTTTGTTATAATGGAATCAGAGGTGAAAACATATGCTGCGAAAAGAGAAACCAGATCGAAATACCCTTGAGTTCGTAAGTACAGAACATTTA
>JAEWPN010000254.1 GCA_023399455.1 Bacillota bacterium | reverse complement strand
AACCATCTTATCAATAGCTCCTGAAACGCAGGGTCCCCTGGATCTCCTCCGTGGAATCCTCCGATATCGGTGGTCCACCATGGAATTCCTGCAATCCCCATATTCAATCCTGCTGCCAGCTGATTGCGCAGGCTCCCGAAACTGGAATGAATATCTCCCGACCACACGAGCGCTCCATATTTCTGGGAGCCTGCCCATGCACAGCGGAGCAGATTGATGATATTCTCCTGTCCCTCTGCTTTCATACCGTCAAAAAAGGTTTTCGCATACATAGCAGGATAAATATTTCCAATTTGTACGTTGGGCCCCATATGATAACGGTAGTTGTCGAAATCATAAATACTGTATTCCGGCTCTGCCTCATCCAGCCAGAACACTTTTATACCTTTATCATAATAGTTCTTCTTCGCTTTCTGCCATACATATTCCCTGGCTTCAGGATTAGTCGCATCGAAATGAACAGTATTTCCCTGGAAATCCATAACCATACGAAATCCCCTGTCGGTACGGATTAAATATCCTTTTTCCTTCATCTCATCAAAATTCTCACTGCGATAATCCACAGTGGGCCATATGGAGACCATGAGCTCGATACCCATATCTTTCAATTCTTTAATCATGGCATCCGGATCCGGCCAATACTTGGGATCAAATTTCCAGTCGCCCTGCAGCGGCCAGTGGAAGTAATCAATAACAATAACGGAAATAGGGAGTTCCCTTCTTTTATATTCCCTTGCTACCTCCAAAAGCTCCTCCTGCGTCTGGTAACGAAGTTTACACTGCCAGAATCCCATAGCGTAATCCGGCATCATAGGCACCGTGCCCGCCACCCCGGCATATGCCTCTTCTATTTTGGCAGGAGTGTCCTCCGCTGTAATCCAATAATCCAGTGCTTTGGTGGAATATGCTTCCCAGGTTGTAATATTCTTGCCGAATATAGTCCTTCCGACTGCCGGATTATTCCAAAGAAATCCATATCCCAGGGAGGAAATAGCAAACGGTACACTGGCCTGTGAATTTCTCTGTGCCAGTTCGAGATCCGCACCCTTAAGATTCAGATAAGGCTGCTGATATTGTCCCATGCCATATATTTTTTCTTCAGGATTGGAAACAAAACGCATGGACAGATGATAATCCCCTCCCGGAATCGGCTTGAATTCTCTGGCTTCAACCTCAAGTGCGCTGCAGTAATCCGCGAATACATCCAACCTGTTCCGCAAATATTCATCTAACAGCACTTCCCCTTTCTGGTTATAAAATGTGAGCTTTCCATAACGGGAAATCCTGGCCTCAATTTTACCGTTTTTAATTGCCGCATAATCCTTTTCTATTCTTATATCCGCTATTGCCTTCTCCGGCTCCATCTCAAGCACCCAGTCCTCACCAGGCATCTGGGCCATTTTGGAGGCACGGACACGAAAGCTGTTGGGCCCCCATGGCTGGATCCAAAGCTCCTCTGCGTCATAATGAAATTTCAAACAATTCTCTTCCTGCCTAAATACATTCATCTTACTAATTCTCCTTTCAGCAATTTAATATTTATCCTTTTACGGAACCGCTCGTCATACCTTCCACGATATGTTTCTGCATGGTTACAAAGATGATGCAGCTTGGAAGAATCAACAGGACTCCATATGCCATAATACTGTTCCATTTTGTGCCGTATTGATTCATAAATGTATAGATGGCCGATGTCATCGGGCGCATCACTTCTTTTGTGTTAAAGGTCATGGAATATGCCAGATCATTCCAGGCAAATACGAAGCTGAAGCATGCCGCGGTAATTACCGTAGGCTTTGAAATAGGAATCGCAATGCGGAAAAAGGCGGTAAGTGCATTACAGCCGTCTATTTTTGCGGCATCTTCCAGTTCTTTCGGCATACTAAGGAAACCCGGACGGAGCATCAGGACAATAAACGGTATGGATATGGTCGCCGTGGACAAAATAGGCGCCCAATAGGAATTCAATATTCCCAGCTTTGAAAAAATCAAAAATAATGGTGTCAGAACCAGAGAGGCGGGAAGCATCTGCGTAATGAGGAATATCAATACGAACACTTTCATTCCTCTCACTTTGTATCTTGCCAGACCATATGCCGCCGGAACCGACAGGCATAAAGACAAAAGCATAGAACCGGCCGCTATGATGACCGAATTCTTCATTGTGACAGACAGGCTTCCCAATTGGTCTTTATATGCTTTTAAAGTAAAATCTTCAGGCCATAATGTCGGCGTGCCGGCAAAAATTTCGCTGTCCAGCTTAAAGGAATTAACGACAATCCAGTATAGCGGAAACAGGAAAATACAAGCGATGATTACGGCTGCCGCACTGAGTAAAATGTTTTTATGTCTATAAGTAAGGTGTATATTTTTCATATAATAGCTGTGCTCCTTTCTTCCTGTACTTCGCTTATATCACTTCATCCTTTGATATTGTTTTCAGGTAAACTAACGCTACCAGAAACAAGCAGACAAACAATACATTGGCGACTGCCGCTCCTTCTCCGAAATGAAACAGCTGGAAGGACAGCTTGTAAGAATAAGTCGACAATACTTCCGTCGCATCCACCGGCCCTCCCCCGGTCATTACATATACCAGATCAAATACTTTGAAGGTAAGAACAAAGCCAAGTACCAATACGGACATAATTGTCGGTTTCAGAAGGGGAATCGTAATTTTGAAAAACTTCTGTGTTCCGCTCGCTCCGTCGATGGAGGCAGCTTCATATATGTCCCCCGGAATGTTATTCAATCCCGTAGTAAGCAGCAGCATATTGAAAGGAATCCCTACCCATGAATTAGCGATTATGAGTCCGAGCATTGCCGTATTTCCTTGAAGAAGCCAGCCGATCGGCTGCTTGATTATATGTAAATTCATCAAAATAGTGTTGATGATACCATTGCTTTCTGCAAACATAAACTTAAATACAAGTGCGGTTACCGTGACCGGAAGCATCCAACTGATAACAATAAACCCTCTGATTGCCTTTGAAAGTGCAAACTTCTTAGCAAAAAACATCGCAAATAAAAATCCCAGCGAAAATTGAATTACCAGGCATCCGATCGTATAAACAAATGTGTGCAATAACGCTTTTCTAAAGGTTAAATCCATAAAGATCAATTTATAATTATCAAATCCTACAAAGTCTCTTGCTGCGCTGCCCAATGTTTTTGCAGTCACGTCCTGAAGACTGATCATCCAGTTGTATGCAATCGGGTATCCTATAAATGTCAGCATATAAATAACCGCCGGTACAATAAAAAAATATCCGAGTATCTGTTCTCTTCTCTCCCGCTTATTTGACTGCATATTCAACCTTCCTTTCCAATGAGTGTTTTACAGTACAAAAAGTCCCATCACATCACAATTTATTATTGTACATGCGATGGGACATTCTCTTTTATTTTGAACCTATAGCATCTATCTTAGCCTGAGCATCCGTCATTGCGGTATCCACATCTTTTTGTCCTGTGAATACTTCCTGCTGTGCGGTGTAAATTGCTGCGGAGATTTCCGGCCAATCAGGTGAAGGGCCTCTGGACTGTGCACTCGGCATTACTTCCGCAAATACGGAATTGAGAGGATCGTCCGCAAACATTTCCTGAACATTTACATCGGCCCTCGGAGAAAAACGTCCGATAGATTTGCAAATATCCTGTGACTTTTCTTTGCTTGTGATCCAGGTTAAGAATTTCCATGATGCCTCTACATTAGCACCGGTACAGATAGCAACATTCTCACCTCCGAGTACGGAAGCATATTCTCCGTTATCTGCCTTCGGAACTTTTGCAACGCCGTAAGCAAGGTCCGGAGCATCATCTGCAAGTCCCGAGAACTGCCAGGGACCGTTGATCATCATGGCTGCCTGTCCTGCTGCAAATTGTTTTTCAGCATCTGCCTGCGTCCAGTTCACGCATTCTCTGCTGATATAACCTTTTTCAATTAAGCCGTATAAATATGACATAGATTCTTTAGAACCTTCGGAAGCTAAGTCGGTTACACTTCCGCCTGAAGATAATAACCAGGGCATATACTGGAAGGTGCCTTCTTCATTACCGATTGCCGAAATAGCCAATCCTTTACATGTATCTGTTGTCAGTTTTTCGCAAGCTGCTTCCAGTTCAGACCAGGTGGTGGGTACCTCTATCCCTGCCGCATCCAGCATTTCCTTGTTATAGAAAAGGCCCAGGCAATTGTTTCCCCACGGAAGTCCGTATAATTTACCTTCATAATAGCAGGAGTTAATAGAACCCTCCATGAAACTTGCATCTTCCCATGAATTGTAAAGGTCTGTGATATCTTCAAAAACACCCATGGATGCATAAGAATTATGATCCGGGTTATCCACCATGCCGCAATCCGGCAATTCTCCCGATACCACACCGATCGTGTATTGCTTCATGAGCTCATCTCTCGGTAAATATTGCGCTGTTACATAGATTTCATCCTGTGCATTGTTGAATTCTTCCACAGCCTGGTTCACATATTTTCCTTCTTTGTCTTCCGACATATAGTGCCAGAAAGTAATCTCCGTTCTTCCGTCTGCAGATGCCTCGTCGGTACCGGAATCCGTACTTGCAGTATTTTCATTTTCCACTGCCGTATTGTCCGCTGCTTCTGTTACCTTCTCCCCGGAAGCTGATTCCGTGCTGCTCCCGCATGCCATAAGTGTTCCGGCAATCATTGCCATTGCCGTTAATAATGCTATACTCTTTTTCATCTGTTACCCTCCTTCGTTTCTTTGTAACTTTAGTATAATCGCTGGAAAGCAAACAAAAAATTCCAATATTTTAAAAAAAGTGTATAAAATCTTTCTATTTTCTTTTATTTTTTTGTACATCTATTGCAAACTGCTTAGCGGAAACTCCTGTATATTCCTTAAATACTTTGGAAAAATATTTCTGATCCGAATACCCTACACTGCATGCCACTTCATAAATCTTCATATCAGTAGACAAAATAAGCTCCTTGGCTTTTTCTATTCGTACTTTTTTTAAATAGTTGGAAAATGTCATTTTTGTTTCTTTGGCAAACAAATTACTTATATATTCAGGCGTCAGTCTGAATTTATCGGCAAAAGTATCGAGCCCCAGACGCATGCCGTAACTTTCCTCCATTATCGCGATCATTTCCTTCACCATCCCCGAATATTCTTCCTCTTCCGGCCGACTGGCTTCTTCTCCGTTTCCTGCCAGCTTAATCAGTAATTCCTTGACACTGGATATCGTTGCCGGCTTTAACAGATATTCTTTTACACCAAGCCGTATTCCTCTTCTCGCATATTCAAAATCGGCATAACCGCTCAGTATTACAAATGTACAGACTGCTCCCATTTCCTTTGCCTGCTCAATCATTTGCAGACCGTCAATCTTGGGCATCTGGATATCGGTGATCACAATATCAGGCTCCAAATCCTGAATCATTTTAAGGCCCTCATATCCGTTTTCAGCTTCCCCTATTACCTTACACCCCATATCCACTTTATTAATAAGGCTTCCAAGACCCTGTCTGATTCTGAATTCATCTTCTACGATAACAATCGTTTTCATCGCCTATCTCCTTCTCTCGTCTTGTCTGTTCGGTATGATCAGAATAAATTCGCTGCCTTCACTAAGCTTACTGTTAACAATAATCTCCGCTTCTTCCTGATAATATATCCTCAGCCTGTGGATGACATTGCTGATCCCTATACGCTTGCTGTTAAGAGGGCCTTTCTCCTCTATTTCTTGTGTGATCTCAGCAACGATCTCGTTCTCCATGCCGCAGCCATTGTCCTTGATACGGATTTCGAGTTTTTTATCCTGACGGATAAAAGCTTTCACATAGATCATTCCGCCTTGCTTTACCTCTTCAAAAGCGTGCAATATCGTATTTTCAATGATGGGCTGCAAGAGCATTTTATAAATAGGGAATTCCATCGCTTCCTCAGTAATATCATAGCTGCAGTCAAATGAATCATGAAAACGGTCTCTTTGGAGAAAAATGTATTTTTTCAACCAGCTGATCTCCGCTTCCAGAACTACTTCCATATCGATGTTGGAAACACTGTATCTCAAAAGGCTTCCTAATGTTCCCAGCATATCGCTGATTTCCACCTCATCATGTTCAATAGCTCTCCAGTTAATGGAATCCAGTGTATTGAAAAGGAAATGAGGGTTGATCTGAGCTTCAAGGGCCTTTATCTCCGCATGCTTCTGGCTGATTGCTGCCGCCTTGATCTCCTCATTTCTCTGACGGAGCATTTCTACAAGGGAATTAACCCTTTCCGTCATCTTATTGAACTGTCTGACGATTACATATAGCTCATCCTTTTCATTCACATCCACATCGATCTTATCTTCGCCTATCCCTTCATAATCATGGATACCCTGTGCTATCTTCTGGACAGTTCCTATATATTTTCTCGATGCAAAAAACACGATCAAAAAAAAGAAACAGGTAACCGTTATCATGAGAATAAAGACCACGCTTACCAGATGATAGATATCTTTTCTGTATACGGCGGTATCAATAATATTTACAATTGTCCAATCAGTTCCCTCTATCTTTTTTCTATTCTCCGATATTCTTTTGATATTACCGAATTCATCATCCAGATAGTCGTTATAATCCTTATTTAAGTAAGAGTTTTTAACCCCAGCAATGATTCTGTCCTCACCATTCAATATTACCGTAGTAATTCCGTTTGCTTCTTTTCCGTTCTCCCTGCTCTCATCGCCTTCATCAAACAAAAGTACATCATCATCCAGCGCCATAACCAACACGCCTTTTTGCTCTTTTGTCTTGAGATGTTTTACCGGGTAACCCATCATTATAACATAATCATCTCTTCCTTCCGTATTGCTTAAATTAACGGAAGCTATAAAAGATAATTTCTGTTCTTTATTGATTTTATCGTAAATTTCCTCTCTTTGCTCCGGATCCGCCCAAATACTTTCGTTCATACTGCCATACCATTTTGAATAGGTTACATACTGCCCGTTATCCGCGACAAAAGCGGCGCTCCGGATGCTCTGGTAGGTATAAACGCTCCTTCGAAGCAAGGTCTCCATAGCGGCTCCATTTACCAGAAGGTCCTCTTCATCTCCTTTATTAATGCTGTCCGCCAGCTTTATGCATTCGTTATTGATGAGGAGTTCATACAAAACGCCCTTCAGGGCGTCCATCCTTTCCTGAACAACAACCTCATGCTGTCTTGTATTCTGCTCCACAAGGCTGTAGGCACCTTTTAAAATGCTGTTGTAGTACATGATGCTTGCAGAAAAGGTTATGATGATGATCGGAAGTACAGCCATAAGCAAGTACACGATGATAACCTTTCTTTGTATGCTGGATTTTCTTCCAAAAAGACCTTCCATGTATTCTTTCATGCTTATTATATCCCTCTCAACCTTTGTTGCTTTTACATAATTTGCATAATAAACCTTTGTCTATTTTCAGTCTATTATACACTATCTCCTTCTATTTGCGAATTATTTGACTGGTGACACGTTAACTAAAATAATTTTAGTTTATTAAATATAAATTGAATTTTTCTGGTAAAGTATGTATATTAAACATAACGAACTGATTTATGTTCAAGAAATAATGTAATTAAAATGCGGAGGTTAGATATGGCTGTTATGAAAGATGTTGCAAAACTTGCAGGAGTATCCGTATCAACAGTAAGTTTTGTGTTAAACGGGACAGCAAAAGAGCATAAGGTGGCGGACGGTACTGCCCTGAAAGTAGTAAAAGCCGCAAAACAACTTGGATATAAAATAAATTCCTCGGCTTGTGACACAAATGGAGTACATGTATGGCAGCCTACTATTACCTTTTTTATGCCTGTGGATTCTGTATGGATGGATATGAATGTCATTATTGCAAGCATCAATAAGCACAGAAAGCAAACAGGACGCGATTATAATCTTTTACTGTGTCCATATGAAAAAAATCATTTGAAGGATAAGCTCGAAACAGTGCAGCGGTCTGCCTATGATTCGTCGGTAATCAGTATCGAAAGTGAGACTGATTTGAAAACTCTGGAAGAGCAGGCAGAAGACTTTCCCTTTGTAATATATAACTATATAAGTAAAAAGTATCCCAGCGTTTCCTATCTGGCTGATGAAGCAATTGAGAAAGCAGTAAAAATGATTGTTGCAAAAGGTTTCCGTAATCTGCTGGTGCTTTCAGGCAGTGACAGCTGGCAGCACGGAGACGAATATCTCAATATGTTCATACGGTGCTGTAAGAACAGTGGAATCCATCTTCTAGAAGAGAACTTTATTGCTACGGAAAATACTATGATCGGAGGAGCCATCGGTGCACGCCATATTTTAAATATGGAAACAAAACCGGAGGTTATCATATGTATGAACAGCACATTGG
Organism: Bacillota bacterium; assembly: GCA_023399455.1. GTDB lineage: Bacteria > Bacillota > Clostridia > Lachnospirales > Lachnospiraceae > Kineothrix > Kineothrix sedimenti. The sequence goes on along the minus strand of JAEWPN010000254.1, from coordinate 8,613 downwards.
CATTTGGAGCCATACCTCTTTTGGCGCGCAATCACTTTCTGATTCCCAGAGACGCCGAATTACTTTGCTTCGGCTCATCCGGAGACGCCGATCATATCGTGAATTATATTCCTTCCTTATCTATGATAGCAAGACCGATTGATGAAATAACAATGAAGGCCTTTGATATTGCACTTCACCTGATGGAAGGTAAAGGTGCAGAACCGGTACACTATACGTATTCTTGCGACTTATTGCTACACGACAGTTTTTCTTTATAAAGTATATTGACGGAAAAAATTGCTATTAAAAATATTTTAATAAATTTTAGCTTTTAGTTGACAGAATTCTCTTCATAAAGTATAATCCATTCTTAGTTAGGCGCATCTAACCATGAATGGATTATATTTTATATAAAGGAGAGCAAATATGTATATGCGACAAAAAAAAATCAGATTAGGCCTTATGGCACTTTTAGCTATTACTACCGTTTTTACAGCCTGCGGCAGCAAGGCAACCGTTAATGAAATAACAGAAGAAACAGGCGATAAGGCAGCAGTCGAAGAAGCCGCTGTTGAAGAAACTGCCGGAGAGGATACCTCTAAAGATGCTGCTTCAAAGGACGCTGCCGTTACATATCCTGTTACTATCACACATGCTTTTGGTGAAACCGTTATCGAAAGCCAGCCGGAACGTATTGCGACCATATCCTGGGGCAATCAGGATGTTCCCCTCGCTTTGGGAGTTGTTCCCGTCGGAGTTTCAAAAGCGAATTTCGGAGCAGTTGATGAAAACGGACTTCTTTTCTGGACAGCAGATAAGTATAAAGAACTCGGAACAGAAGAGCCGGTGGTCTTTGATGATACTGACGGTCTGGATTATGAAGCGATCAGTGATACGGCGCCGGACGTAATTTTAGCGGCATATTCCGGAATAACGCAGGAAGAATATGACTTGTTAAGTCAGATAGCTCCTGTTATTGCATACCCTGAATACCCTTGGCAGACCTATTGGAGAGAGCAGACTCTTCTGGATGCCAGAGGTATGGGAAAAGAAGCGGAAGCAGAAGTGTTGATTGCCGAAACGGAAGATTTAATCAACACGAAAGTTGCTGAGTATGAAAGCTTACAGGGCAAAACAGCTGCCTTCTTCTATTTTAATGCTTCCGACTTAGGTACGTTTTATATTTATCTGCCTACAGATCCGCGCGCATCCTATTTAATGGACCTTGGGTTTGAATTCCCTGAAAGTGTACTTCAGTTAGCGGATGACCCCAGCGCATTTACTGTTACTATTAGTGCAGAGAATATTGATGCCTTAAAAGATATCGACATGATTGTAACATACGGTGACGATTCCGTACTTCAAGCCTTACAGGCAGACAGTCTGGTAGGACAAATACCGGCAGTTGCAGACGGAGCTTTGGTAATGCTCGATTCAACGACAGCACTTACAGCATCTACTACTCCTTCCGTATTATCAATTCCGGCTACTATTGATGAGTACCTTGCATTGTTAAATGAGGCGGCAGAAAAGGTAAATGAAAATATCCAAGAATAAAATTGTTATTTTTTTAAGTTCCATAGGTATCGTGTTATGCGGCCTGCTTTCTCTGGCGGCAGGCTCTCGAAATGTTCCGGTAAGCGATGTTCTTGCGGCACTTACCGGCGCAGGCGGAGATTCTTTTACGGTCAGTGTGGTGCAGGCAAGAATTCCAAGAATGGTCTTTGGCATAATAGCAGGAGGGGCACTCGGCGTATCGGGTGCCCTTATGCAGTCTATCACGAGAAACCCGATAGCAGATCCAAGCATACTGGGCGTAAATACCGGCGCTTCTTTATTTGTTGTATGCGGTATTGCATTTTTTAATATCAATCTGCCGAATCAGTACATCTGGCTGGCGTTAATCGGAGCAGGAGCTACGGCTGTGTTTGTGTATGCAATCGCCGCTGTCGGAAACGGAGAGATTACACCAATTAAACTGGCCTTATCAGGGACTGCCACAAGCATTGCATTATCTTCTCTGGTCAATACGGTTATGCTGCCCAAATCACTTGTTATGGACGCTTTTAGATTTTGGCAGGTCGGAAGCATCGGCGGTACCGGCTGGGATGATATAAAGATTATGGCCCCATATCTGGCAATAGGTTTCCTGATTGCCATCCTATTGATTCCCTCTTTGAATTCTCTCGCTCTTGGAGATGAAATAGCAACAAGTCTGGGAACCAATATAAAACTGACTCGAGGATTAGGCGCTTTCGCAGGAGTACTGCTATGCGGTGCAACAACGGCTTTGGCAGGCCCCATTGGCTTTGTGGGCCTAATGATTCCCCATTTCATGCGGATCATATTCGGTCCTGACTTAAAGTACATTATTCCTATGTCTGCAATCGGCGGAGCAGGCCTCTTAATTGTGTCCGATGTAATAGGGCGAGTAATCGGAAGCCCCGGCGAACTTGAAGTAGGAATCATAACAGCCTTTTTGGGTGCCCCCTTCTTTATTATGATTGCCCGGAAAGCGAAGGTGAACTCTATATGATATCGAATTCTACAAAAAATTTAATAATGAGCGGGTACCATAAGAGACGCCGCCAGCATATTGTGGCAGTTATTGTACTGCTTGTTCTTATTTTTCTCCTGTCAATATTCATGCTTATATACGGAAATACGATTTATTCTCTCGATGTGATATACAGGGTATTAAGAGGAGAAGAAATAGAAGGTGCGGTATTTACGATAAAAACACTGCGGCTGCCCAGAATGCTCACCGGCATTTTAGCTGGTATGGCATTTGGCATGGCTGGAAATACTTTTCAGACTTTACTCAGAAACGACTTGGCGAGTCCTGATATTATAGGTGTCACCGCCGGTTCCGGTTTTGCAGCCGTTTTCTGTATTTTAGTGCTGCATATGAGCGGTGAAACTGTATCAGTTATCTCGCTTATAGCGGGGCTTGCCGTAGCCGTCAGTATCTACTTGCTGTCACAGGGAAAAAGCTTTTCCAAGGTCCGTTTGATTCTTATCGGGATAGGAATTCAGGCAATGCTGAGGGCCGGAATATCCTTTGTATTACTGAAAGGAGCCCAATATGACGTAGCCACAGCTCTCCGCTGGCTGAACGGGAGCTTAAACGGCGTTCAGATGGACGGAGTACCGAGCCTATTTGCGGTAGTTATCATTGGGGGCTTTGTGCTCACATTATTTGGAAGGCATCTGAAAGTGATGCAGCTGGGAGATGAATCTGCCACCACTATGGGAGTAAAAGTAAATATAATGTATCTGGTCCTTATATTGGGAGCCGTATTCTTAGTTGCATTTGCCACTTCTATCACAGGCCCCATTGCATCTGTAGCATTTTTGTCAGGCCCTATTGCATCCAGATTGGTCGGAAAAAGCGGAGTAAATACGATATCTGCCGGTCTGGTAGGAGCATTGCTCGTACTTGCCGCAGATTTGGTCGGGCAGTATGCTTTAGGAACAAGATATCCGGCAGGTGTTATCACGGGCGTATTGGGCGCTCCTTATATGCTGTTTTTATTGGTACGGGTTAATAGCAAAGGAGGAAATGGATCATGAAAGAACATTTATTGTCGGCAGAAAAGGTGATTGCCGGCTATGACAAAAAAATTATTATAGATGGGATAGATATTTGCGTTCCAAGCAATAAAATCAGCGTTATAATCGGAGGGAACGGCAGCGGAAAATCTACGTTACTGAAGACTCTGTCAAGACTGATCAAACCGGAAGGAGGGAATATTGTATTGGACGGCAAAAAGATAGAATCCTATCCATCAAAGCTGCTGGCACAAACCCTGGGGCTGCTGCCTCAGTCTCCGGTAGTTCCGGAAGGTATTACGGTATTTGATTTGGTTTGCCGGGGAAGGTTTCCTTACCGTACTATAATGAAAAGTATGAGTAAAAGTGATTACGATGCTGCCTTAGAAGCTCTTGAAGTTATGGGAATCGCGGAACTTGCTAACCATAGTGTAGATAAGCTTTCAGGAGGACAGCGGCAAAGAGTGTGGATTGCACTGGCGCTGGCCCAGCAGACGGATATTCTGCTCTTGGATGAACCGACCACATTCCTGGATATCGCCTATCAGGTGGAAATTCTGGACTTGTTGACAGAGCTGAACAGGACAAGAGGGATTACTATCGTAATGGTATTGCACGATATCAATCTGTCTGCACGATATGCGGATTATCTGTTTGCAATCTGTCAGGGAAGGCTGATCGTAGAGGGAACTCCGGCCGAGGTCATTTCACCCGAACTAATAAAAGATATTTTTGGACTCGACTGCTGCGTAATAAATGATCCGGTTTCAAATTCCCCCCTTGTTATTCCAATCGGAAAGTATCACCGCTGAATACGGAAATATTCGGACACATATTGTTTGGTTTTCTCGTTCCAAGATCCACTACAGACCACCTTTCCACCATCCATGAAAATGAAATAATCGCAACAGGAGCTACCTTTTCCGTCTAAACGGTTGGTGTCTTTTTGTTTTTTCATTTTGCATAGTTTCTTTCTGAAAAGAGACTTCTTATTGTTCAGACTGTTTTAACTGCCCATGTCATGCTCTCGTTTTGCAGCGCATATAGCCGATGATATAACCCTTTCTTCTCCATAAGCTTATTATGTGTTCCTTCTTCCAGCAAACGGCCCTCTTTGAGCACAATAATTTTATCGCATTCCACAATGGACCTCAGTTTATGAGCAATAATCAGTACTGTTTTATTTTCAATCAGTGTTCCGATTGCTTCCTGAATTTTTGTTTCATTTTCAGGATCGATGGATGCAGTGCTTTCGTCCAGAAGAATAATGGGAGCATCCTTCAAAAATGCACGAGCAATGGACAACCGCTGACGTTCGCCGCCTGACAGCGTTTTTCCATTCTCACCGATTACGGTATCGTACCCCTGCGGCAACCGCTCGATAAACTCGTCGCAGCGAGCCAGCTTTGCTGCGGCAACGATCTCTTCTTTTGTAGCATTCTCCTTGCCGATCCTGATATTGTTAAAGATGGTATCATTGAATAAAACTACATCCTGGAAAACAATGGAATAATTCTTTAGCAGAGCTTCCGGAGAAACAGAATTGACATTAACGCCGCCGATGGATATGCTTCCGCGCTGTATATCCCAAAAGCGTGCAGCCAATTTGCACAGGGTGCTTTTCCCGCAGCCGGACGGTCCTACAAGAGCTGTGATCTCGCCCTGTCTGGCAGTAAAGGAAACGTCGTGGATCACATCTTCTTGATTGTAGCCAAAGCTGACATGGTCAAAGGAAATGTCAAATTGCGACAGATTTATATTTTCGTTTCCGTTCTGCTCGGGATAGTCCAGCAGAGTGCGAATCCTCCCTGCGCTGACCAGCGAATAAATCAATTCGCCAAGCATTTCACATGCTCTTGTCAGCGGCTCATAGATTCTTGCAGCGATGAACAGGAAAAACAAAAATGTGAGTATACTGATCTCACGCGAAATCAACAGCGCCGAGCCGGTGATAATGACAAATCCCAGTCCAATGCGCATAACATTATAGGAAATGGAAATCGATAGCCCTGCCAGAAGCTCATGCAGGACAAGGCCGGGAATAATTCGCTTGATTTTGTATGCCATCCCCTTTTGATAGTCACCCATTTTCTGCGAAGTCCGAAGCACCTTTATATTTTCAAGATATTCCTGCAAACCGTCGCTGATATTCAGCTTCTTTTGTTTGTTCCTCTTATTTGCGCCCTCAGAAATCGCTTTGGACATCGACATAGAGATGGCGGCAAGGGGCAGGCAGGCGGCAAGGCTTAGTGCCAGGCGCCAGTCATAAATAAAAAGGATACCGATAGTGATAAATCCGGAAAGCAAGCCGCTGATCAGCTCTGTCATAACCGTGGCAAGCGTATTTGCAGTAACCGCGACATCATCCATAATGACTGAGGTCAAATCGCTTAAATCCCTCTTACCAAGATAGGAAAGAGGAAGCCGCCGTATTTTATCAGCCAGTTCCATGCGTAGGCGCATGTCCTCTCTGCCGGAGGTGGAATACTTTTTGCGATAGGTGATCTTATAGGTTACAAAGATTACGGCCATGAGGACAAAGGCAGCGATCGAATAACCCCAAAGTGGAATAGCGCCCTGTGTATACCCAAAGTAACGGCTCACCATCTCATTTGTCACAAGTGCCAATAGGATCACCGGCAGCAAGGCCGCCAGATTGAAAAGAGTCATGAAAAAACTGGCTTTTAAAATGGACCGATTTGCACCGGCGCTTAAACGATAAATATTCTTAAACATATTTCTTCCCTCCAATCCGCCAGGAAATGCTGCTTTGATACTCTTCATACATATGGGTGTAAACGCCTCCCGCTTTCAGCAGCTCGGCATGGGTTCCTCGTTCTGTAATTTTTCCGTGTTCCAGCACACAAATTTGGTCGGCGTGGATAACGGTAGACAGGCGGTGTGCGATCATAAGCACTGTCTTTCCCCGAAGAAGCTCGTCCAACGCCATCTGGATCAGATGCTCGTTTTCCGCATCGGCAAATGCCGTTGCCTCGTCGAGCAGCACTACAGGAGCATCCTTCAAAATTGCGCGTGCCAATGCGACACGCTGCATTTCTCCCCCGGAAAGGTAGACACCTTTCGTACCGATTATCGTATCGGCACTATGGGGAAGCTTCTCTAAAATGTCATCGCATTGAGCCAAATGAAGTGCGCGCAGTACATCCTCCCGCGAAACTTCGGGCGTATAAAAAGCCACATTGTCCAAAATAGACATTTTAAAAAGACTGGTATCCTGAAATACAATGCTTACCTGTTTCATCCACTCATCATAGTCCATATTTCTGACATCTACACCGCCAACTTTGAGGGAGCCGCCCTGTACATCCCAGAATCGAGCAATGAGATTGGCTATCGTGCTTTTGCCACCGCCGGATTCGCCTACCAAGGCAGTAATCGTTCCTGGTTCTATGGTAAGGGACACATCATCCAGTGCTTTTTCTGCGCCATCCTCATAGGCAAAGGATACATGATCCAGTGTAATGTCATAGTTTAATGGTATTTGGGGTTCCTTTGTCTGCGGTAAAGATTTCTCATTCATAATTTTATCGATGGCATCCAGAGATGATTTTGCAACCATCAGATTGGATGCACTTTTCATAATCCTATTTAAGATCGTAACAACGGCGGGAATCAACACGGCAAAGAAAATAAAGCTCAGAATCATACGCTCGGTATCTGCGCCGGAATTAAAGAGAATAATCCCTCCCGGTATTAAAAAAAAGAAAATTCCGTTAATGACCGTATTGTATGCGCTGTCACTATTCTCCATAGACAGCGCATATTTGATTACATAATCGCTGTATTCTTTTACAGATGCTTTATAACGCCGGAAGGAATCGGCCGTCTGTCCGAAAGCCTTTACAACCGAGATCCCCCGTACATACTCCGTCGCTGCGTTACTGATGTCTTCTGCTGATTTTTGGTATTGCTTTGCCAGACCCTCACTTGCGCCTTTGAGCATAGAAGCAAGAATCCCAAAGCCGATCAAAATGGGAAGCAGGCAAACTACAGACAAACGCCAATCATATGTAAACATAAACACCAGAAAAGCAATAGGCAGAACCAACGACTGAACAAAATCCGGTATTTGATGCGCAATAAGAGTTTCCAGATTATCCGTATTCTTTTCAATGATTTTCCTTTGCTTTCCACTCGGATTAATGGAGTGGTATCCCAAGTGGAGCGCTCCTGTATGATCGATCAGCTTGATTCGAAGCCCCGCCACTGTGTTATATGCTGTGATGTGGGAAAACAGCAGTGCCATACCATACAACCCGAACGACATAGAAATCAGGAAAACAGCCTGCCATCCCAGTTGCGCCAGTCCGGCCTGATCCAATTTTGAAAAATCTCCCAATGACTGCACAATTTCCTTTGCAACATTATAAACACAAACAAATGCACTTAAATTTACTACAGCAGCAATTGCAGCCATAAGCGCAGAAACCGCCATCGTTATTTTGTACTTTCCCATATAACTGAACAAGCGAAAAAATACACTCTTTTCTTTCATTACGTTACGTCCCTCCTAATCTCCGTTCAAGTTAGCTAAGACTAACTGTTGCCGTAAAAGCAAATGCCCTTAAGCGGCATTTGTTTTCTAGTGAAGAATATCAGCCCATCCGGCATTAAAGAAATATTGAAGCTGTTCTGTATATATTCGGGCATCTTCACGGCTCATATTGTGAATAACAGGTTCGAAAAGTCCATTTAAATGCGCGGTAATCAGTATATGGATAATTTCAGGTGTCACTTTTTTTCCTAAGATAATCGCTTCACGGTTCGTTTCTTTAATGAACCGCATGGTAGACGCCACGAGAATATCCACTAATTCGTGCAGATAGTTCTCATAAGAGGAGCCCCTCGAGGACTCTATCAGTAACTTAAATACATCAAAATTCCGGTAAACAAAATCAATAAAATTCACAAAATCATTGGTCTGCGATTTGGGAGCAAACGCAGCATTATTTTTTTCGTTATCCGGCAAATTATGAAAGTCGTCATTGACACCTTTGAGCAATTCCTTAAATTGATCTGCCACCGGAGAAACCAACGCACAAAACAACTCATCTTTTC
>JAEWPN010000107.1 GCA_023399455.1 Bacillota bacterium | reverse complement strand
TATGCTTCTTACATTTCTTCTCTCATCCAGACTTTACTGTCGGTTTTGGAATTGCACCAAATCAACCGCTTCGATATTTATCAAAACGGGTCGCGGACTATTACCGCCGGTAGGGAATGACGAACTGCCTCGTTTCACCCAACCCCGAAGAATTTTCTCTCTTTAATTGTTCCTTATTTATCATATGTCCGAAGCTTCTCTTTGTCAAGATATTATTTATTACTCTTATTGATTTTCATCGTTAATGAAATCCGTTTCTTCGGAACGTCTACGGAAATCACCTGAACATCCACCACATCTCCGACACTTACCGCCTCTAACGGATGCTTGATAAACCTGTCCGTGATCTGGGAAATGTGTACAAGTCCATCCTGATGTACGCCGATATCCACGAAAATACCGAAATCAATAACGTTGCGCACCGTTCCTTTTAAAATCATGCCGGGTTTCAAATCCTTCATATCCAGAACGTCATGTCTCAGAATAGGTGCAGGCATGTTCTCACGGGGATCTCTTGCAGGTTTTTCCAGCTCCTTCAAAATATCCGTCAACGTAATTTCGCCGATGCCAAGCTCCTGTGCCGTCTTTTTCTTATCCCTCACCTTTTTCTCCAGGGAGCTGATATTGTGTGCTTGAGGCGAGCTCTCTTCCGCCGCGCTTTTACCGGGAGCTTCCTGAAGGGCCACGCCTCCCATAGCTGCTGCAAGGGCTTTTCCCATGGCAGTATCAGTGTTTCGGATCACTACCTTGCTCTGCTTCGGTTGTCTTTCCTGCCTTGGCGCTACCGTTTTCGTCTTCCCTTTTTCAGAAGCCGCCTTCTTCTGGGCTTCCTTCACATCCTCCATCGTAAGCCCCAACTTGTCCAAAAGCTTCATCGCCGCTTCATACGACTCGGGATGCACGCTGGTAGCGTCCAGAGGATTCACTCCATCCAAAATACGCATGAAACCCGCGCACTGTTCATAGGCTTTCGGCCCCAGTTTGGCCACCTTCAAAAGCTGTTTTCTATTGGTAAAGCGGCCGTTATTCTCTCTATAATCTACGATGTTCTTAGCGATTACCTTGGTAATTCCGGAAATGTACTCCAGCAAGGAAGCAGAAGCAGTATTTAAGTCTACGCCTACCTTGTTTACACAATCCTCTACGACTCCGCTTAAAGCATCGCTTAGCTTTTTCTGATTCATATCGTGCTGGTACTGTCCTACTCCGATGGATTTAGGATCGATTTTTACCAGCTCCGCAAGAGGGTCCTGCAGCCTTCGCGCAATGGACGCCGAGCTTCTTTGGCCTACGTCGAAATTAGGAAACTCCTCCGTGGCAAGCTTGCTGGCAGAATACACGGAAGCCCCTGCCTCGTTGACAATAACGTACTGTACCGGGGTGTCCAGTTCTTTGATCAGTTCCACGATTACCTGCTCCGACTCTCTGGATGCGGTACCATTACCCACTGAAATCAAAGATATCCCATATTTCTTAATAAGCCGCTTTACCTCCTTCTTCGATTCCTCTACTTTGTTCTGAGGCGCAGTGGGGTAAATGACTTTGGTCTCAAGCACTTTTCCTGTCTCGTCCACTACCGCCAGCTTACAGCCGGTACGAAAGGCCGGATCCCAGCCAAGCACTACCTTTCCTGTAATGGGAGGCTGCATGAGAAGCTGTTCCAGATTCTTCCCGAATACGGAAATTGCCCCGTCCTCCGCCTTTTCCGTAAGATCATTTCTTATCTCCCTTTCGATCGCCGGAGCGATCAGACGGCGGTAGCTGTCTTCGATGACCTCCATAAGAACCGGCTTCGTAACCGGATTGTCCGAGGTAATGACCTTCTTCGCCAGAAACAGTAAGATACGCTCTTCGGGTGCCGCCACCTTCACCGTAAGCACCTTTTCGCTCTCACCGCGATTCAGCGCGAGAACGCGATGGCCTGCCGCTTTCTTAAGAGGTTCCTCGTAATCGTAGTACATTTCATATACGCTTTCCGCTTTTTTATCTTTGGCGGTACTGATAATAGCGCCCTCTTCCATCGTAATATCACGAATGTAAATACGGTAATCTGCTTCATCGGAAATACTCTCCGCGATAATGTCTTTGGCTCCTTGTATCGCTTCCGAAACATTCTTCACCTCTTTTTCTTCATTCACGTACTTGGCCGCTTCCTCCTCCAAAGAGCTTTCGCCATTCTGGGCAAGAATCCATTTCGCCAGCTCTTCGAGGCCTTTTTCCTTCGCCACGCTGGCCCGCGTCTTCCGTTTGGGGCGGTAAGGGCGATATAGGTCTTCCACCACTACAAGAGTCTCTGCCGCAAGAATCTTCTCCTTCAATTCCTCCGTCAGCTTGCCTTGTTCCTCTATACTTCCGATTACCTGTTCTTTCTTTTCTTCCAGATTGCGCAGATATACAAGTCTTTCGTACAGATCGCGCAGCACCTCGTCGTTAAGGGAACCGGTCACCTCCTTACGGTATCGGGATATGAAAGGAATAGTATTCCCTTCGTCGATTAATTTTACGGCAGCTTCCACCTGCCATTTTTCCACCTTAAGTTCATCTTTTAATTTTAAAATAATATCCATAGCTTGCTCCATTCAAAGGTAAAATGTTTATTACTATTATTTATTATAGATGATAAAGTGCGTTATTTTCAAGATTGTATTATCAATTATTAAGTGTTACAATAACAATGTATATTTAGTATTACTGTTCACACAGCAGCTTAACACTTGCTGTTAATCTGCGTAAGAACGTGATTCAGGGGATGATTTCTGCTTCGTGAAGCGAATTAAAATGCAAAAAGTTTGCATTGTAGAACATCATGCGTTGCTGAGAACGGAATGAACAGTAACTATTTAGGAGGTTTTTCTATGGACTTTAATAATTCCAATCAGGGACACGCTCCCCAAGGATATCCTTATAGACCGCCGGTTAGGCAGGCGGGCGACAGTCTCGCCGGAGCAGCATTGTTTCTCGGCGCTATTTCTATTGTGACGGCATTTATGATGACGGTATATTTCCCTTTTATTTTCGGAAGTCTCGCCATTTTATTCGCCATTTTATCCAAGGGCAGGGCGGCAAGGCTTGCAAAATATGCCAGGGCAGGCATTATCTGCGGAGTTGTCGGTCTCGCCGTAAATGTGGCCGTAATAGTTAGTTCCTTTGTCTTCATATTGAACAATCCCGATATTCTGACGAGGACCGCAAGGCAGTATGACAATATGTATGAGCAGATTTATGGTATAGACTCGGAGGATGTGTTCGGCGACTCCTTGGAGAATATTGTAGGAGATTTTATCGACGGATTTAATAATTGAAAGGAGCTCAATTATGATGGGGATAAATTCGATCAGCGGAACTTCTAATATTTATGGCATAAAAGGATATGGTCAGGATGAGAGCGGCTCAGGTGCAATTTTAAATTCCGGAGAATCTCAGGTCAAATCACCCGGGCGGAAATCTTCGCCTGCAGAATGTGAGACTTGTAAGGACCGGAAATATCAGGATGGCTCCGACGAAATGGTTTCTTTTAAAAGCGCTGCACATATTTCTCCCGGAGCAGCCGCTTCTGCGGTGCGTTCCCACGAACAGGAGCATGTGTCCAATGCGTATAAGGACGCTGCTCAAAATAACGGAAAAGTTATTTCCGCTAACGTTTCCATACATACCTCCGTCTGTCCTGAGTGCGGACGCAGCTACGTATCGGGAGGCACTACCTCTACGCAGATTAAATATTTTAATGAAGAGAATCCTTACCAGCAGGATTTAAAGTCCACGGATGCTATGAAGTACCGGGGCATGAACGTAAATCTTGCAGGGTGAAAGCCGATCAGGCTTAGTCCAATACCAGGCTTAGCAAAATACCAGACTTAGAATTGGAGACTTAATCTATGAACAATTATAAATCTTCTGCCGAATTGAAAGCCATGGCAAAAGAGCAGCTATTTGGAAAATATACTACCGCGGTGGGAGCCTTTGTGACCGTATCTGCGATCACTTTAGTTATGTCAACCATCCCGGTTTTCATGATACCGCACGGCTCTATCGTTTATACCGTGATTTACTACCTGGTTTCTTTCATCATCAGCTTATTTTTAGGACTATTCGCCTCAGGCCAGGCTTTCTTTTATTTGAAGGTCGCATGCGGACAACCGGTTTCTGTGGGAGATGTTTTTTTCGGATTTCGATTGCATCCCGATAAATCCATACTCATCCAGTTCACGCTTAGCCTGACTTCCTACTTATGCACAGCACCGGCAGCAATTTTTCAGTATCTTTATTTAAACGGCAGCAACGCTGTCATGCTGCTTCTCATGTCGGTTTCATTGATTGTCGGATGCATTGTCTTGATATTTGTAAGCCTGTTGCTTTCTCAGGCATTTTATTTGCTTCAGGATTTCCCCGATTATTCGGCAAAGGAGCTTTTGAAGATGAGCTGTCATATGATGAAGGGGCACAAGGGGCGGCTATTTTATATAGAGCTGAGCTTTCTTCCTTTGTTTTTGCTGGGACTTCTTTCCTGCTGTATCGCATATCTATGGATTATTCCTTATATGAACGCCACCATGGCAAACTTTTATATGGACTTAGTTAAAAATCAACCGAAGGAACAATAATAAAAAAGAGGGGATCGCAATTTGATGTGACCCCAATAAGTTAGACTTTATTAGCGAGACAGCTTCGGCTGCCTCGCTAATTTTATGCAGCCAAGAGATTGAGCCTGTATTGTACAGGGCTCATCCATCCTAGTTTTTCTTTGATTCTT